>NZ_JBAWUK010000009.1:0-111100 GCF_037079935.1 Stenotrophomonas maltophilia group sp. Smal12
CCCGGAGGAAAGTGCAACGGCACGAAGGCCGGGCGGCGGCTGGCGCCGCCGGCCGCCTTCCACTGGCGGATGAAGGCCGTCACCCGGGTGTAGGTGCCCGGATAGCCGATCGCCTGCAACTGCGAGAACAGCACCTTGGCGGTGCGTTGTTCCCGCCGGGGACGATGGCTGTCGGCACGCAGCCACGTCTCCAACTGGGACCGGTAGGGATCGAGCCGGGAGGGCGAGGCTCGCCTGGGATAGACCGGCTCGGACTGGCCGCTGCGCAGCCATCGCCGGATGGTATTGCGGGATAGGCCCGTGCGCTTGGCGATCTCGCGCAGCGGCAGGCCATCGCGGAAATGCATCCGCCGGATCTTGGCCAACATGACCATGGTGATCACTCCTGAAATCCCCCGAGCAAAAGATGCTCAGGATGTGGGCTTCAGGTGGGTCAGTT
The DNA here is from genome assembly GCF_037079935.1 of Stenotrophomonas maltophilia group sp. Smal12. NCBI lineage: Bacteria > Pseudomonadati > Pseudomonadota > Gammaproteobacteria > Lysobacterales > Lysobacteraceae > Stenotrophomonas > Stenotrophomonas maltophilia group sp. Smal12. The sequence continues at coordinate 440 of NZ_JBAWUK010000009.1, forward strand.
TTACCCGCGCATCACCGCCGAAAGTGGGTCAGTTCTGGATGCGCGCCAACAGCGCAGGGTAATGGTGGACTACGGGATGCTCGGCTACGAGCGGGGGTGTAGGGGCAGCGCCCCTACGTAAAACGCTTCACCCGCGCTGACGAGGCATCGGCCCCGCAAGTGGTAGGACACCTGGCGTAGGTTCGGCGTCAGGACCAGCCATCGCCACCGTCGACCGCTGTTGGCGCTGGCTCATCACGTCCCGCAGATTAACCACAGTGGCGGGATGAAAGCGAGTACCGGCGCTGCGATTGCATGCATTTCTGGAACTGTCGATCGACGGCGCCGAGCGTGCAGCTTCCATCATTCGCCGCCATTCTTGAGCCTGACACGCGGTCAGCGACAGCCAGGCTAGATCCTCGGGCAGCAGTTCGCGGCCTTCAGGCGTGATCAGGCGATCACCGAGGAAAGAAAAACCGGCCCAAGGGCCGGTCAAGTCGATACGGTGGTGCGGGTCACACTCAATCATGCCGCGATCTCATCCTTGGCCGGGGACGAAGGGCGGAGGCAAGAGCCGAGCCAAAGGCCCAGCCATTGCCACGCCGAGGACACGAACGCGGCCACAGTCCGATACAGCATTTCGCATAATGTATACAACGTGGCCGTTATCGAAGCCCGGCACGGCCGCCTGAGCCTTGTGGGGCAGGGCAAAGCCGACAGCCAAGCAGAGCGCCATAGCGGTCGCGGCCAGACGCTTCCAGAAGGTCCGTTCGGTTGAGGTCCGCGCCTCCGCACGCATGATTTCAACCGCCGCCTTTTCAGGTGTCGGATGCCCTTGGATACGCAGGCAATCTGCAACAACCCAGACCTGGGGAACGCTTCGGCCCACGCGGTAATGTGAGATTGCACCATCGGTGACGCCGATCTTCGGAGCCAGCTTGGCGAAGCTCTCTGCACCCGCCGCAACTCGTGTTTTCTCAAAGAAATCGGCCCAATCCATGTCACTCTCCGGCACCTGTCTAGAGCCGTAGACTACAGCTGTTGACGTCTAGCGCTGTAGTCGTGTACTTTGCCCCTGCCATCTACCGATATAGACGGCCCCGCCATCGACACCCCAAGGTCGTTGGCGGGTCCCCTTGGGGCTTGGGGAGGGGTAGGGCACATGGACGCACTTGTTTCAGCCGTGCTGCTGGGTTGCATCGCAGCCGTCTTGCTGGGGTTAGCCAAACTCGTTTCGTGGTGTGTTGACCGGCGTGCGGATTCCGCCGGTCGCGCTATGCGCGAAAGCCAATACGTTGCGCAGTCGGTCGCTCATCTGCGTCGCCTGGAAATCGAGGCCACGAAGCGCGGCAATCTGCTAGCCGCTGCCGAGCTCGCCGACGAACAGGAGCGAGTCGCATGAACACGGCAGCTCCAACTTTTATTGAATTTCTGGATGTGATGCGCGATGACACGGGCCTACTTGCTGTCGCCATCCTCATCAGCGTTGTTCTCCTGGGCGCGCTCCTTTCGATTCTGATTGAGCATGTCTGGCTCACGCTTCGGCACTGGTTGCAGCGGCGGAAGGGCAATGGGTCATGACGAATCACTACCCCAACAGTCCGTGCTACCTGTGCGGGGGCAGCCTACAGACCCTCCGGGCATCGGATGCGACGCTGAATTGCTGCACCAGCTGCGGCACGTTGATTACCAAGCGCAGGGATACGCCGAGCTACTCCAGCGCGTTCCCTGGCAACAGTTCTGGACGCTCACGTTCAAGCTCAGCAAGACCAGTCGAACAGGCGGCATGCACGAGGAAGCGGCTGATAAAGCGTTCCGCTACTTCGTCAGCTGCCTCAATCGCAGTATCTACGGTCCCAAGTGGGCCTCGCGCTGGCACGGCGGCATTCAGTGGGCGCGAGGGCAGGAGTTCCACCGTGATGGCCGCTTGCACTTCCACGCCGTTGCAGCTGCACCTACCGATGACCTCAACCGCCTCGCCAGCCGCTACGAGTGGCACGAATGGTGGTACCGGGAGTTCGGTCGTAATCGCATCGAAGCGCCGCGCAGCCAGGCAGACATTACCGGCTACGTAAGCAAGTACGTCACGAAAGGCGGTGTGGTCGATTTCTCGCGGAACTTCGGGGCATGGAACCCGCCGCCCATCGACTACACGCGCCGCCCAGAGCAAGACGCCTTGATCGCAGGCCACAGCAACACGCGATCCGACCGGCCAGGGCGACACCTGGTCACCGGGCGGACTGATGCAAGCATCGCGCAACGGGGCAACAAGCGGTCCACCACGTCTCCCTGCGGGGGGGTAGGGGGGGACTTAGCTTGACCCCACAGTACCGCCCGAAATTTGCCGACCTCGAAACGACCAATCTCACACGAAGCCAAAAGGAACAGACCGATGAACGCTCCCAAGATCACGATCAACAGCAATGTCGAAACCCGCACTGTCACCACCAAGACCGGCATGCAGAAGCCTGTGTACAGCCAGCGCGCAACGCTCGAAACCGAAGCCATGCGCATCCAAATTGAAGTTGAAGTGGATGGCCTGGACAAGGGCTATCCGGTTGGTGCGGTGAAGGAGTGGGACGTCACCACCGATCTTGTTCCGGGTCGCTTCGGCGTGGAACTGGCTCGCCGTATGACGCTGGTTGATCCGGCAGGTGCTAAGCCGCAGCCCACCACGAAGGCGGCCTGATCATGTCTGGCCCGGCACCTCTCTACGTTGTCGGTTGTGCTGCGGAAAACGTGCAGCAGGACGGAACGTGTTCGGTGCCGGTCTGGATGCCGTACCACCAGCCCATTCTTCCACCCCTTGATGTGGCTGATGGAACCCTTGTCGCGGCGGCCATCGTTGGCGTTTGGGCAATCGGGTTGAAAGCGCGTCTCGTGTTCCGCGCGGCGCGGCTAGGGGTCTACTGAAATGACGAGGAAAACCATGGAACTGAAGAACAACCTGCGCCGTATCGGCGCTTCCGTCCCGGCCAAGGTCAGTGCCGGTGTCGCTACCCTGATGGCATCCGGTGCCGCCCTGGCATCGGGCGGTTCGGGTTCGCCGGGCGCCGCCATTGCCGGCGAGCTGTCGGGTGGCAAGGCCGATGTGATGCTGGTGGTTGCTGCTGCGGCGGTGATCCTGGGCGCGATCATCCTGTGGGGCTACGTCAAGAAGGCTCGCTAACGCGGGCGTCCTGGACGGGGCAGGGGGCGCGCGGCAACGTTCGCCCCCTTTTTATTGGGAGAAGGGTCATGGGGTACTTCATCATTATCGCGGTCTGCGGCGCGTGCTGGCTCGCATTCGAGGGCATGTGATGCTCGCGCATAGATACGGCTGGGTCGTTACGATCATCCTGGTACTGGCAGGATGCGCTGCATTTGCGCCGACTGTGCATGCGCAGGTCTACCCATGTTCAACGTCGAAGGACGTGTCCAGCAGTCAATGCCCGGATGAGGGCAAGGCGTATGCCGCAGCCTGGGCTGTGGCGAGGGCGGTAGCTCAGTCGTCGAACGCGGGATCGCCGGGTGTTTGGTGTCCTGGCGTCAAGCGTGCGGGTGGCGCAACTGCGTACACCGCGTATGTCACTCCCTGTGCCAATCAAGGCCCTCAGTGGGAGACGCGCACGCGCACCTGGCCTCAGGGTCAGGAGTGTTCAAGTCAGACCGGTGGAGTGACGCCGTTCTTTCCACCGTCCGGCTCAACTCGATGCCGCGAGGGCTGTGAGTTCCAGTACCGTGACAACGGCGACGACACCACCACCTATAGCGCTACCGGCAAGGTTTGCGATGGCAAACCGGATTGCACGGCGGGCGGTCGGAACATGGTCTGGAATGCCATGTTGGGCGTGTGCCAGCCGGTGGAACCGGAGTGCCCGGAAGGTAAGGTCAAGGTCGGCAACGCCTGTGCCAATGAGAAGCCTTGCCCGGATGGCATGGCATTGGTCGCGGGTTCCTGCAAAAAGAAGGATGAGGAATGCCCGTCTGGCATGATCCGCAGCCCTTCGGGTCAATGCATCCCCGGCGATGGTTCGTGCGCAGCGGGAGAGGTTCGAGGGCCTGACGGTACCTGTAAGCGCGATAAGGACAATGATGGCGAACCTGATTCGACCGGGCCGGACGATAAGGATTCTTTCTCAGGTGGTGATACGTGTTCGTCGCCCCCTTCGTGTAGCGGCTCGCCGATCATGTGTGGGCAGGCACGAATTCAGTGGCGCATCGACTGCAACACGCGTCGTAATAACAACATCAGCGGCGGTCATTGTTCGCAGGCAGGTATGCCCACCTGCACTGGCGAGAAATGCAACGCGATGGAGTACGCGGGGCTGTTGATGCAATGGCGATCAGCGTGCGCGCTGGAGAAGCTCGCTGCGGGGAAGACCGAGACGCCGGGCAACAACACCGATGCCAACGGCAATGGCGTGCCGGATGTGCTGGAAGGTAGCGGGGATCCTGCTCCGATTGGCGATAGTGCAACCGACGTCCAGGGTGCCAAGAAATGGGGTATTGGGGTATCAACCGGATTGCTCGATACGAGCAATATGTTCGGCGGCGGATCGTGCCCCACACCGCCCACGTTCAAGCTGATGGGCCAGACGATCAGTGGCGCTGACTTCCCGTACTTCTGCCAAGCGGCGGCGATTCTGCGCGGGCTAATTCAGATATTCGCCGCGTTCGTTGCATTGAAAATCCTGATGGGTTGGGGGTTCTGATCATGATGGTTTGGACATGGATTCTTAAGGCGGTCGTGCTGCTGGTCGGCACGCTGAAGGATGCGGCAGCGGGGATTTTCGCCCGCATCCTTGCGACGTTCGGCCTTACCACGGTGACGTTCAATGCAGTGTTACCGAATCTCAAGGCGTTCGTGCTGCAGTACATCGGCGGCATCAGTGGCCCGGCGCAGGAGCTTCTCGGTTACCTGGGCGTCGGTACTGCGATGTCGATGATTCTCTCGGCCTTGACGGTTCGGCTTACCTGGAAGGTGTTCATCGTGCCGAAGGCAGTGGCCGATCAGCTGGGGGCCGGGTCATGATCTATTGGTATACCGGCCAACCTGGTCACGGAAAGACGCTGCACGGCATTGACCGGCTGTTGGAGTTCAAGGATCAGGGTAGGGCGGTGTATGCCTGCAACATTCGCGAGTTCGACTATGCCAAGGCGGGTGTTTTGGAGATGACGCCAGAGCAGTTCCGTGACTGGCCGAACTTCCTCCCTGATGGTGCCGTCGCCCTGGTCGATGAGGCGTACGAGCACAACATGCTTCCGAAGCGGCCACCGGGGTCTAAGGTGCCGCATCACGTCGAACAGCTTGCGAAGCATCGTCATCGCGGTTTGGACTTCATCTTCATCAGCCAATCGCCCGATAAGCAGTGCGATCAGTTCGTGCACGACCTCATTGAGAGGCATGTCCACGTGCGTCGTCGCTTTGGCACGAAGTTCGTTCACCTGCGTGAGTTCGACCGGTTTGAGGCGCAGGCCGAGAAGGCGACGCCGCTGGTTGTGAAGCGCAAGGCGCTTCCCAAGCGCCCGATGGGGCTTTACAAGTCCACCGAGCTCGACACCACCGAGCGGAAGATTCCCTGGTACTACATCGCGCTGCCAATTGCGGTGGCAGGTGGCCTGGGGCTGATGTACTACACCTTCGGCAACATGGGGGAGCGGTTAGGAGGTGGCACGGCTACGCCCCCAGCGCCGAGTGCACAGAGCGCGCATGCACCGCCTGACGGAGCGTCAGCGACGGCGGGCGGTGCAGGCGGAGCGAGAGGCACGAAAACGATTCGGGAGTACGTCGATCAATTCATGCCGCGCATCCCATCCGAGCCGTGGAGTGCACCGGCCTACGACAGCGCCATCAACCTTCCCAGCGAGGCTCCGCGATTGTTCTGCATGTCTTCGCTCGGCGGGCCCAATGCTCAGGGCAACATTGATGAACCAAGTTGCACATGCGTCACCGAGCAGGGAACCAGGTATCAGCTGGCCGATGAACCCACTTGTCGACTTATTGCACGGCATGGGCAGTACGAGCCGTTCCGTGACGAGCGCAATGATCGTTACGTCGATGGCCCTTCCCAAATGGAGCGCGCTCGCGGTGACATTGCGAATAGAGGGCAGGGTGGTGGTGTTGCCCTGGAGCATGTGGAGCGGGCCGTGGGCAGCTTCCCTGAGTCCAAGCCACATCCGACTACTACCTACATGACCACTCCACCCGGACCCAACAAGCTATGACCAGCGGCGGACGCGAGTTGTTGAAGTGGCTTGCCCTGGTGCTGATGACCGGCGATCACGTGTTGACGGTGTTCGGGCTTGGTTACGTGCCGGTGGTGTCCGAGCTTGGCCGGGTTGCGTTCCCGGTGTTCGCCCTTGTCATGGCCTACAACCTCGCGCAGGACGGCGCCGACGCTGGGAAATCAGCACGGCGCCTGGCGGCTTGGGGCCTGGTCGCCACTCCCGCGGCTATGCTGGCATTCGGCCAGGTGCTGCCGCTCAACGTGCTGTTTACCTTCGCCGCTGCGGCTGGTTGTATCTGGGCTTTGGAACGTCGCCAGTGGGCTCTTGCTGCGCTCCTGGGAATTGTGGCTCCTGTTGCCCTGGATTACGCCTGGCCGGGCGTGTGGCTCGTTCTGGCGGCCTGGCATTGGTATCGAGGGCGGGGCGGTCGCCCTTGGTTGGTGTGGGGCTGTATGGGGCTTGTCTGCGCTTACAACGGCAATGGCTGGGCACTGCTGGCGCTGCCGGCGTTGCGCCTGGCTCACTTCGACTGGTCTATCCCGAGGTCCGGACGGGCCTTCTATGCCTACTACGTGGGCCACCTGGCACTTTTGGTCGTGCTTGCCGCTATAGTCGCAGCATGAGCAGACACTTTGACCTTCATTACTGGTTCGCTCGGTGGATGGACTGGGCTTTCTCGCGGCGCAGGGCGTGATGCGTCACGCAAATAACTGAAATCAGGTACTATCCCCCCGAATCTGGAGGGGAATATGGATATTCGACTTGGGGCGATGTGCGTATTGCTGGCCGTCACCGGTGCAGTGTCAGCGCAGCAGATTCATTCGGCGAGAGGTCCCGCGCCAAAGCCCATTCCGGCAGCGCCCAAGGCGGCGCACAACTCGATGGCAAAGACCACGACGCCTTTCAACTGCCAAGAATTGGCGTGGCCGAATCACCCGCACCCTGCAATGAAGGCTTATTGCGAGCGCATTGAGGCGCGCACATTGTCAGATGAGGCGCGCCGCGCCGGTCGCCCTGGCCCTTCGGATAGTGTCGTTTCACTTCCTCCGCTCGGTTCCGATGCTGCCAAACGCTCAGGCTTCGCCTGTATCGGTGGGCAGGCATTCCGCAAGCTTCCCAATGGCTGGTCGCAGGTCTCGTCGCCTGCTGGTGGCTGGCAGCGCTGCCGGGAGCAATGATTCGGGGTGTAGGGGCAGCGCCCCTACGGAAGCGCCTTACACGCGCTGGCGAGGCATCGGCCCCGGTATCAGCAGGTCTGCCGCTGGTGGCTCGGCGTCAGGACCAGCCATTGCCACCGCCGACCGCTGTTTGCGCCGGCTCACCACGTCCCGCAGATTGACGACAGTGGCAGGACGATCCCACGCGACTGCAGCACGATTGTTCCCACGTATTGAGCAATGGGAATCTGGCGCCGAACGTGCAGCTTCCATCATCCGGCGCCATTCCTGCGCTTGGCAGGCGGTGAGCGACAGCCAGGCCAGATCTTCCGGCAGTAGCTCGCGTCCTTCGGGCGTGATCAGGCGATCACCGAGGAAAGAAAAACCGGCCCAAGGGCCGGTCAAGTCGATACGGTGGTGCGGGTCGAACTCAATCATGCCGCGATCTCATCCTTGGCCGGGGATTGAGGACGCAGGCAAGACCCGAGCCAGAGGCCCAGCCATTGCCAGGCGGAGCCGACGAAGGAGGACCAGCGCTGACCGAAGCGCCTGATACAATTTCGCATAATGTATATTATGTTCATTACGCCATTGCCCGATCCAGGCTTCACCAATCACGCCCCTGATCCACTCCAGGCGCCGGCCTGATTGTCAGTGATTCGATCACTGCCAACCGCCCTTTGGGCTTCCCTCAACCTCTGCAGGAATGGCAAAGGATCTTGCGGATCTGACAGTGGCCGGTAAAGACGGCTTTGCGGGGGTAGTTTTGCCGCTGATCTTGCCGTGGCTGGACGCCAGCCTGGCAAGAGCGCTTTCGCCGATTCGGCACCAACGACCGAGGCCTCAGGAGCGCGTTCTGGCACCCCAGCCGTAGCCACTCACTGGTCGTGACGCGTCACGCTATTCGGCTCGTTCCATGCCGGCGAGCTCCATGCCATCTAGGCGCGGGCCCGCGTCGATGCGCTGAGGATGAGCGCCACATACGCAATCAACGTGCCGGCCGCCAAACCCCAAACCTCCATCTCCCAGTTCCTCCGGTACGGGGATGGGCCTGTCACCGCCCAGACCAACAGCAAGGCGGCCGTCACCAAGCACCGTCCTGTTGGCGATGGAAATGAGCTTGTCTGCAGATTCATGGCCCAGATTGGGATCCCATCCGAAGAGCCAACGCAGGCGCTTCCAGTAGTCGTGCCCCACAGCCAACAGAAAGAGGAACGCGCCCGCCAGCAGACTCAGCAAAAACTGTACCAATGGATTCAAGGGACATCCTCAGGAATTGTGCAGCCAGCCTCGGCTGGATATCGCCGACCACGTGCGACCAACGCATCGCATCACAGGAACCTGTGCATCACAAAGACATCCACCAAGCCCAGCGTCCCATGCCGGAACGCCTTCGGTAGCGTTCCCACCACATCGAACCCCAGCTTCCGGTACAGCGCCACGGCCGGGGCATTGGTACTGACCACGTAATTGAACTGCATGGCCAGGAATCCTTCCGCCCTCGCCCGCTCCAGGCTGTGTTCCACCAGGGCCCGGCCCACACCTTGCCCTTGTGCCGGCGCATCCACCACATACGTGGCGCTGGCCACATGCGCCCCAAGGTCAGGGAAATTCGGGCCCATCTTGTACATGCCCACAACCCGGCCCTGCAGAACGGCCACATAAGGTGTCTGCGGCAGGAGCCAATGCGCGCGAAACGTTTCGACTTCAAAAGAGCCGGCAAAGGGCAGCGCATCCTGCGCCGCAATGACCGTCTTGAACATGCCCCACATCGCGTCGAAATCGCCTGCACGGGCGGGCCGGATCTCCATGCGTCTCCTGCAGATCTGTGGTGGTGACCAGGCCGGACACTACCAGAATCCAGCCCCTGCCCCATGGCTGCTTCACGCGCCACCGCCATCGGCTCCGCAATAGTTGTGGGAATTTCAGCCCTCAGAGCAGTAGATGCCTCCTGTTTCCGTGCACATCCCGCACCGGCTTCGACGGTGGCGCGTTCCCGCCTACGTCCTGCTGGGCATCTACCTGCTGTACCTGCTGGCCGGCAACATCTTCCTCAATACCCCGCTGTTCGATCAGTTCACCAACCGCAAGCCGCACAAGTTCGTGATGACCACCGGCCCGGCCATCACGCTGCTGCCCGGCCATGTCATCGCCTGGAACGTGCACATGCGCGGCCACGTGAACCACACGGTCTACGTGCTGCATGCCGAGCGCGCCAGCGCCCGGTTGGCGGTACTGCCCCTGTTCCAGCGCGAGGTACGGGTTCCGCGCTTGCAGGCGACGGGGGTTTCCGCCGAGATCAGCCGCGTCGAAGAAGCCATCCCGCCACCGCCGCGCAGCGACCGCGGCTGGACGCTCCGTTTCGACGCCATCCACAGCAACAGCATCCGCAGCGCACGCTTTGGCAAGTTGCTGATCATTGGCAAGGGCCGGGGTACGGTGGGCTTCCTCAAGCAGCTGCGCGGCGGGCCGTCGGAGCTCTTCGAATCCGAGGTGGCGTTCAGCGATGCGGACACCAGTTTTGACGGCGTGCAGCTGTTGGGCGACATGGATCTCACCGCGCGCTTCAGCTATCCGCGCCACTATCGGGACCAGGCGCCCGGTCTGGCCAAGTTGAAGCTGCTGCATGCCAAGCTCGAGGTCGACGCCCGCAGCCAGGGCCTGCGCATGGACACGGATGCCACAACGCCGAAGATCTCCAGCGCGCCCGTGCCCGGACGCCTGCAGCTGGCGCTGCACCTGATTGACGGCCAGCTGCAGCCCGGGGACCGCGCAATCTGGCAGGTGCCGCTCTACCTGGGTGACGGCGCCCCCAATCGCGGCGTGCTGGCCCTGCAGCTCAATGTGTCCAACGACCTGCGCCTGCAGGCCCGCCTGCCGCCAAAGCCCGGCTCAGGCAGCGAAGTGGATGCCGATCTGCACATCAGTGGCCGGAACGTTCCCTTCCAGCAGCCCGCCCAGCTGCTGGAACGCAGCTCCGGCACAGTGCGCGGCGAATGGACGTTCACTTCGCTCAACTGGATCCCTGCCCTGTTCGTTCGCAAGCCGTGGCTGCAGCTGGACGGCGGCGGCACGCTGAAGGCGGACCTGCGCGTGCGCAACGGCGAACTGATCGAAGGCAGCACCGTGGACATTCCGGCCGCCGAAGCCGTGGCCGAAGTCGCCGGCGTACGCCTGGCCGGCACGGCCAGCGCCCATGGCGAACTGAAGGCCGGCAGCCCCAGCCAGGCACAGCTGGCTGTCCGGCTGCCACGATTCACTGCTCGGCCAACCGATGCCAAGGACGTGCGCCTGTTCGACGGCCGTGATCTGGCCCTGGACCTGACCGGTGATGGTCGCCTGCAGGAGCTGCGCAAGGGTGTCCGCGCGCACCTGCGCTTCAGCCAAGCAACGATTCCCGACCTGGCCGCCTACAACCGTTACCTGGGCTCGCCGCAGGTGCGGCTGCTCCGTGGCACCGGCAGCCTGAGCGGCGATGCCACGCTCGACACCGATGGACGCGTCGGCCACGGCACTGCCCGGCTGCTGGGGCGCAATGCCAGCGCCAAGGTGGCAGGGCTGGACATGGGCGGCGACGTCGACGTGAAGGCAACGCTGCGCCGCGGTGACTTCAATCAGCGTCATTTCGATCTGTCCGGCACCACCGTCGAGCTGCGCAATGTGCAGGTGGCGGATACAGAGCAAACAAGCCCATGGAAAGGCCGCGTGGCCTTCAAGCGTGGCCGCATCGACGCGCAGTCGCCCTTCCAGGTCGATGCCACCACGGATCTGGATCTCAGCGATGCCCGCCCTTTGCTTGCACTGTTCGCAGAGCGTACCGACTACCCGCGCTGGACCCTGTCGCTGTTGGATTCCGGCCAGGTGCAGGCACGGGCGACGCTGCGCTGGCGCCCGGGCCATCTGATCATCGATGGACTGCAGGCCGAGAACGATCGGCTTTCGGTACGCGCGCGGCTGGATCTGCTCGACCAGCGCAAGCGCGGTGATCTCTACCTGCGCTGGGGGCTGCTGGGTGCGGGCATCGAGCTGGACGGTGACCAGCGCCAATGGCACCTGGCGAAAGCAAGGGAGTGGTTTGACCAGCGACCTTCCCTGCTGCCAGCGAGCGAGGGAGCGGGTGCCGTCGGTTCTTCAGATTGAAGGCCAGCAACCTGCATCCGTTCGCTGCCCCTGTGCGTAGACAGGCAGCACAAGCATCAGGGAGCTGCACGCTATGAAGCGGAGTTCACAGGTTTCCGGATTTCTGGGATGGGTGGCAATTACTTTCGTCGCGGCCACGCTGGGGGCATGGGCGTCCACGTCCGCGGCAAGCTTCTACGCTACCCTCACGCTTCCGGCATGGGCGCCACCGGCCAGCGTCTTTGGTCCGGTGTGGACGCTGCTCTACGCCATGATGGCGGTTGCCGCGTGGCTGGTCTGGCGCGAACGTGGCTGGCGCGGGGCACGACCCGCGCTGCTGCTCTATCTGGTGCAGCTGGCCGTCAACGCACTGTGGAGCTGGCTGTTCTTCGGCTGGAAGCTGGGCGCGCTTGCCTTCGCCGACATTCTTGTATTGATCGTGTTGGTGTGCGCGACGATCGTCGCGTTTGCGCGTACCCGCCCGGCCGCGGCAGTGCTGCTGCTTCCCTACCTCGCCTGGATCCTGTTCGCCTCGGCGCTCAACTTCGCCGTCTGGCGGGCCAATCCAGGGCTGCTGTGACACGCGGATCCAGCGTTCATGCCTGGGCCACGGCCTGTGGGCACCAGGTCCGCAGCAGGGCCGGCTTGAACGCCTGCTGCCCGCAACCGGTGGGGCACCGCACCACTCGCGCTGCAGTATGGCTGACCAGGCCCTGCCCTTCTTCTGCCTTGAAGATCGTCTCGCAGGAAAGGCAACGCGCTACCAGCGAGTACAGGTGCAGCAGCCGGCCACTGGCTGGATCCTGCAGTGCATCCACATCCAGCAATTCAAATTGGCAGCTGTCAGGGAGCATGCGGTACTGGGGCGCGGGTGCGGTCTGCAGGTTCACGGGCGTGGCATCTGTTGGAATTGCAGTCACCGTAGGGCAGCCGCTGTCTAGCTGGCGTGCAGCGCAGATGTGCTGGCCGCGAAACCTGCACCGGTCTCTGCATCGAAATCTGCTAGGGTGCGCGCCGATGCCTACATCCACATTGCCAGCACAACCCGATCACCCCATTGCCCTCAGCGCCGCCCTGAAAGCGCACACCCGAGCGGCCCACGATCGCCTCGACCAGCACCTGTTGCAGCAACACATCTTCGCGTCGCGCCAGCGTTACCTCTGCTTCCTGCGCGTGCAATGGCACTTCCATAGCGCCGTTGCGCCGCTGTACCGGATGCAGGATCCGGGCGCGACCCGCTTGCCGCTGATCGAGGAGGATCTTCGCGACCTCGGCGCTTCCATGCCGGTACCCCATGCCTGGCAACCGCAGCCTCAAGCATTCTCGAAAGCGACCGTTCTGGGCTGGCGCTACGTGGCGGAGGGCTCGACGCTGGGAGCGTCCGTGCTGTTGAAGATGGCCGCTGCGTTGCAGCTTCATGCCGGGTACGGGGCGCGCCACCTGCGTCCTTCCGAGCTCGGTGTGGCTGAGTACTGGAGACGCGAGCGGGAGGAACTGGATGCGCTCGTTTTAAGTGGCCAAGAGCGCGCACAGGCATGCAGGGGCGCGACAGACGCCTTCCAGTTCATCCGTCGCTGCGTAGATGAAGAATTCAGGTTTGAATGAAAGCCCCTTCACATTCACGTGGTGGTATGCGGCGGCACGCTTTTGCTTCACCATTCATGCACACCGGATGCAGTGCTGGGCCGTTCCAGCCATCCACGAATCATGAGTCCCGCCCTTGACGCCTCCTGCCGAATCCGCGCACGACACTGCCCTGTCCCGTTGCGCGCGCGAACCGATCCACACCCCTGGCGCGATCCAGCCCTACGGTGTGCTTCTGATCGTTGAACCGCAGTCCCTGCAGGTACGCGAGCGCGCCATCAGCCACCCCGGGCTGCTGAAGCAGTTCGGCGAACCGTTGATGCAGCACGTCAGTGAAGTGCTGGGCGGCGTGCTGGCACCGTTCCAGGGCGTGTTGCAACAGGCGACGGTGGGCAGCAGCGCGCATGTCGGTGCCGTGCACCTGGATGGGCACGGCCGCCATCAGTTGCTGGTGCACCGCTCCGCCACGGATCTTCTGGTCGAGCTGGAAGCACCGGTTCCCGGCCAGCCCGGCTCGCTGGAAGAACTGTATCCAGCCATCCGCGAGCTGATGACCGGCATTGAATCGGCAGCGACGGTGGAAGACCTGTGCAGGCTTGCGGCCGCGCACATGCGGCGGCTCACCGGCTTTGACCGCACCCTGGTCTATCAATTCGATGCTGGCTGGAATGGCATCGTGGTGGCCGAAGATGGCAATGGCCTGTTGCCGTCCTACCTGGACCTGCGCTTTCCCGAGTCGGACATTCCCGCACAGGCCCGCGAACTGTACCGCCGGAACCGGGTGCGCCTGATCGCGGACAACAACTATACCCCTACCCCGCTGATGCGGGCCGAAGACCACCGCGAGGCGCCACCGACCGACCTGAGCCTGGCCGTGCTGCGCAGCGTGTCCCCCGTGCATCTTCAGTACATGCGCAACATGGGGACCGGGGCGTCGATGTCGGTGTCACTGGTACATGAGGGGCGGTTATGGGGCCTGGTGTCCTGCCACACCGTGCAGCCACGCCGCCTGCCCTACCACGTGCGTACCGCCTGCGAGTTCATGGGCCAGATCCTGTCGCTGCAGATTGCACTGAAGGAGCGCGCGCTCGCGATTGAAGAACGCGTCGCGCGTCGCTCGATACTGGTCAAGCTGCTGGGCCGCATGGCCGGCGACGAAGAATTCATGGCGGCCCTGCGCCAGGACGAAGGCAGCCTGCTGTCGCTGACCGGCGCGGCCGGGGCTGCCATCGTGCACAAGGGCGACTGCATGCGCGTGGGTGAGTGCCCACCGGCCAGCGACGTGCTGGCCCTGGCCGATTGGCTGGCTACCCGGCAGGCCGGGCAGGAAACCTACTGCACCGACCACCTTGCCGCCGACTGGTCGCCTGCCGCGCACCTGGCCGATGTAGCCAGCGGCCTGCTGGCAGTGTCCATTTCGCAGCTGCATGACAGCTACCTGATGTGGTTCCGGCCGGAGGTGGTGCGAACCGTGCGCTGGGGGGGAGACCCCCGCAAGACCGCAGCGCCCGGCGTCGCACTCTCCCCGCGGAGCTCCTTCGACGCCTGGAAAGAGACCGTGCGGCAGCGCAGCCTGCCGTGGACCGACGCCGACTGCGATGCGGCACACGAGATGCGCACGGCCATCGTCGATATCGTGCTGCGCAAGGCCGAGGAGATGGCGGAACTGAACGAGCAGCTCCTGCGCAGCAACAAGGAACTGGAAGCCTTTTCCTATTCGGTCAGCCACGACCTGCGCGCCCCCTTCCGCCACATCGTGGGCTATTCGGAGCTGCTTGGCAGCTCGGCGGGCGACCGCCTCAACGAGACCGAGCGCCGCTTCCTGGATACGATCGTCGATTCGGCAAAGTCCGCCGGCACACTGGTGGATGACCTGCTCAGCTTCTCGCAGATGGGACGCTCCACGCTGGGGCGGGTGCGGCTGGACATGGCTGCGCTGGCCGAGGACGTGCGCCGGAGCCTGGCGCTGGATTACGCCGGCCGCGACGTGCAGTGGACGCTCGCGCCGCTGCCGGAGGTGGAAGCCGACCCGACGATGCTTCGCCTGGTCTGGCAGAACCTGCTGGCCAACGCGATCAAGTTCACCCGCGAGCGTGAGCACGCGATGATCGAGATTGGGCACGACCGCAGCGACGACGAAGATCACTTCTTCGTGCGCGACAACGGCTGCGGCTTCGACATGCGTTACGTCGACAAGCTGTTCGGTGTGTTCCAGCGCCTGCACCATGTGGAAGAATTCGAAGGCACCGGCATCGGCCTGGCCAACGTACGCCGCATCATCGGCCGCCATGGCGGCCGTACCTGGGCCGAGGGCGAGCCCGGCAAGGGCGCGACCATTCACTTCACCCTACCCCGCTCCACAGGAGAACACCCATGAGGGACCTGCGGCCGATCCTCCTGGTAGAGGACAGCCCCAAGGATGCAGAGCTGACGATGGCCGCGCTTGAGCGCTGCCAGCTGTTGAACGATGTCATCCATGTACGCGACGGCGCCGAAGCGCTGGATTACCTGCGCTGCGAAGGCAAGTTCGCCGGTGCCATGCACGGCGGCCCGGTGGTCGTGCTGCTGGACCTGAAGCTGCCCAAAGTCAATGGCTTGGAGGTACTGGAGCAGGTCCGTGGCGACCCGTACCTGAGCAGCACCCCGGTTGTGATGCTGACCTCCTCGCGCGAAGAGCAGGATCTGGTGCGCAGTTACGAACTGGGCGTCAACGCATTCGTGGTCAAGCCGGTCGACTTCAAGGAATTCTTCGACGCCATCCAGGGCCTGGGCATGTTCTGGGGCATCACCAACCAGCCGCCACCGCATCGGCCCAACGGTTCGGGGCAGCGCAATGCGTGATGGATCGCGCCGCAGCGAGCGCCTGCGCATCCTCATGCTGGAGGACAGCGCGCTTGATGCGGAGCTGATCAGCGCCCAGCTGCAGCGTGCCGGCCTCGATTTCGAGGCCGAGCGCCTGTGGACCCGCAACGCGTTCATCGAGGCCATCGAAAACCGCCCGTTCGACGTGATCCTCGCCGATCATGTCCTGCCAGGCTTCGATGGTGACGCAGCACTCGCCCTGGCGCGCGAGTGCGTGCCGCAGACGCCTTTCATCTTTGTTTCCGGCACCCTGACCGAGGAACTGGCGGTACAGGCCCTCACGCGCGGTGCCCGCGACTATGTGGTGAAGCAACGCCTGCAACGCTTGCCAGATGCGATCCGCCGCGCCCGCCAGGAGGCGCAGGAGCGTATCCAGCTGGCCAATGCGCAGGCCGCGCTGAACGAAAGCCAGGCCCAGCTGCAGAAGGTGACCGATGCCGTCCCGGCGCTGATCGCCCAGTTGGACAAGGACCATCGCTACCGGTTTGCCAACAAGGCGTTCCTGGACTGGCATGGATTCAGCCTTGCAGAACTGCTGGGTCGGTCGGCTCGGGATGTCAGCGGCATTTCCGCCTTCGAGCACGCCCTGCCCAGCCTGGAACGGGTACTACAGGGCGAGCGCACCCGCTTCCAGGCCGAACTGATCCATCGCAGCGGCGAATCACGATTCGTGCAGATGGACTGCGTGCCTGAGCATGCCGCCGATGGCAGCGTGGCCGGGTATATCTGCCTGGGCAGCGACGTGTCGCTGCTGAAACAGGCCGAGCTGGCCCTGCGCGAAGACAACCAGCTGCTCGAGCAGCAGGTACAGGCACGCACGGCCGAGTTGCGCGCCAGCAAGCGGCGCCTGCAGGCGATCTTCGAATCCAGTTTCCAGCACCAGGTGCTGCTGGATCTGTCTGGACGCGTGGTCGATGCCAATGACGCGTCACTGGCCGCGGTGCTGGCAGACAAGAAGGACGTCGTTGGCCAACGCTTCGCCGAATCGGTCTGGTTCGGCACCACCGAGGGCATCGCAGCGCTGATCGATCGGGCCGTGGCCGCAGCGGTACAGGGCCGCAGTTCACTGCATGCGCTGGAACTGGAACTACCGACCGGGCGGCGCAGCTTTGATTTCTCGTTCCGTCCACTACTCGATCCGGAGGGCGTGGTCACCGCTGTGGTCTCCGAGGCCGTGGAAACCACCGCGCGCGTGCAGGCTGAGCATGCGCTGCGCCAGTCGCAGAAAATCGAGGCGGTCGGCCAGCTCACCGGCGGCATCGCACATGATTTCAACAACATCCTGACGGTCATCTCAGGCAACGTCGAGCACGCCATGCTGCTCAGCGAGCGCGCGGGCGAACCCGGAGCGATGGTGAGCCGTGCGCTGGACAATGCACTGAAGGGTGTCGGCCGTGCCGCCAGCCTGACCCAGCGCCTGCTGGCGTTTGCCCGCCGCCAGCCGCTGCGCAGCCAGGCCGCCAACCTCAACGAGCGCCTGCTGGACATGCACGACATGCTGCAGCGTGCGCTGGGTGAGCTGGTGCAGCTGGAGATCCGCAGCGCCGAGGACATCTGGTGCGTCGAGATCGACGTCAGCCAGCTGGAGGCCTCTGTACTGAACCTGGCGGTGAATGCCCGCGATGCGATGCCGCACGGCGGCCGACTGGTGATCGAGGTCGACAACAGCCACCTCGACCACGACTACGCCGCACTGTTCCCGGATGCAACGCCGGGCGAGTACGTGATGCTGCGGGTGCGCGACAACGGCCACGGCATGGATGCGGCGACGCTCGCCCGGGTCTTCGAACCCTTCTTCACCACCAAGCAGGTTGGCCGTGGCACCGGCCTGGGCCTGTCGATGGTGCACGGGTTCGTCAAGCAGTCAGGCGGCCACGTGCTGATCGATTCGGTGGAAGGCGGCGGCACCAGCATCACCATGATGTTCCCGCGTTCACTGCTGCCGTTGCCCAGCGAGGCGCGCACTCCGCAGACCGGCCTGGCAGGCTATTCGCCGCGCGAGGAAACCATCCTGGTGACCGAGGACAACGACGATGTCCGCGCCCACACGGTGGATGCACTGCGGCTGCTGGGCTACCGGGTATTGGAAGCCCACGACGGCCCTTCCGCACTGCGGCTGCTGGAACGCCCGGATACCAGGGTGGACCTGCTGTTCTCGGACGTGGTGATGCCCGGCATGTCGGGCTGGGAGCTGGTGCGGGAAGTCCGTGAACGCTGGCCGGAGGTCGCCGTGCTGTTCACGTCGGGCTATCCCCGTGACCACGACCAGGTGGGCAGCCAGGGCCGGGCCGTTGCGCTGCTGCCAAAGCCGTTCACCCGAAGTGATCTGGCGACGGCCGTGCGCACCGCGCTGGAGGCAGCGCCACACTGAGGTCAGGACGCCGGATCGCGCCCGCCGGCCGCGATCCGGTTGATGTCCGCGCATTCCACCGTGCCCGGCGGATGCTCCCTGGCGGCCAAGGCAATCATCGCCTGGCCCAGTGCCAGATTGCTCGTCACCAGCGAAGGCGCGACCGCGCCGACCAGTTTCATCAATGGCGCACCGCCCCAGTACAGCGGCTTCAGCACTGCATGACGGGTGCCGGTACCCGGTACCGGACGAACGCCTCCTGGGCGCAGCATCACCGAGCGCACCGGCAGGGCCTGCAATGCCACTTCGGTCTCGCCCTTGACCCTCAGCGGCATTACCCGGCTCTGCGGATCCGCACCCGCACCGGATACATATAGAAAGCGCCCCTCGGGATTCGCCGCCGCCCAGGCGCGTGCAACCGCCAGCGTGATGTCCAGGGTCACGCGTCGATACTCGGCCTCTGCCGTGCCGACCGGTGGCGCACCGGCACAGTAGAAGCATGCGTCGAAGCCGGCCAGTTGCTCATGCCGGCCTTGCATATGCAGGAAATCGGGGACGATCAGTTCGCTGCCAGGCCCGTTCAGGCTGCCCGGCCTGCGGACCAGGGCAGTCAGGTGGGCCACCTGCGGCGAGCGCTGGCAGGCCAGCGCAACACCCTGCCCCACCAGGCCCGCAGCACCGGTCAACAGAATCCTCAACGCACCTTTCCCGGTCATGGTCGCACCCACGCTAGAGTTTCACGAAACGCTGGATCTTCCGCGCCAACCAGCCACTGAACACCAACGGCGCGTCCAGCGCTGACACGCAGATGCAGGGAACACCGGGTGCAGTTACCGGTTGATGCTCCACCTCCTCGTCCAGGTCCGCCACGTCGCCCGGCGCGAACAGCCCCAGCGCGTCGTTGTACGAGCCTCGAAGGATGTGGGTCAGTTCGCTGCGGCCATGGCTGTGCATCGGCAGGCACTTGCCCGGGGCAATCTTCAGCATGATCAGCGAGGGCATCTGCTCAGCCCTGATGCAGTGCACGCCGGGCGCCATCCAGCGCCAGCGCAGGGCACTGAGCGAAGCGCCGAAGTAAGGATGCAACGAGGCGGGCAGATGGTCCGGATCGGCCTCGGGCCGCTCCCTCGGCACCGGGCGCCTGGCTCCGGCGATGGCGCTCGGCGCGTCCGAGGCCAGCTGCATCAGCATGGCCTCGCGCAACTGCTCGCGACGCGCGTCGGCCGCGGGCGGTTGGGTCTGCTCCAGCAGCACCGAGCCGATCGCCTCGGCATCGCGCAGGCGCTGCCGGCAGTGGGGGCACTGCTCGAGGTGGGCACCGGCCACGATGCTCAACGGCGCCGGCAGCGCGCCGGCGGCATAGCTCATCAGCGTGGATTCGTGCAGGTGGTGATGCGGATTCACAGCGCACCTCCCACTTTGGCCTGCAGTTGCAGGAACGCACGTCGCAGGTGTGACTTTACCGTTCCAAGCGGCATGCCCAGCGCCTGGGCAATCTCGCTGTGGCTCTTCGCCTCGAAATAGGACATCCGCACCAGCCTCGCCTGCACGGCGGGCAGCTCGTTGATGCGCTGGCGAAGGCGCGCCTGGTCGGCGAACTGCTCGGCGCTGCTGCGCTCGATCATTTCCACCGCCGCGGCGTCTTCCACCGCTGCCTGCACCTGCATCCAGCTGCGCTCTCGACGGATGCGGTCGATATGCAGGTTGCGCGCGATCCGGTACAGCCAGGTACTCAGCGCGCCTTGGGCCGCATCATACTCGGCCGCCCGCAACCACAGGCGCAGCAGGCACTCCTGCGCCATTTCCTCGGCCACGGCGTCGGGTGCCCCCAGGCCACGCAGATACACGCACAGCCGCGGCATGAAGTAGTCATAGATCCGCATGAAACAGTCGCGGTCGCGCAGCCGCGCCACACTGTCCATGTCATCGGCCCAGTTCGTCGGCTCGCTGCTGGGCTGCTGGGAACTGGACACGGTGCGTGCGGTATCGAAGTTGAGGAGGGTGCTGGCAGCGTCAGGGTACATCTGCGTGAGCGGCGGGCATGTGAAGGTCTGTCCTCTCTACGCGCAGGGGCGGCCATTGGATGCAGCAGGCACTGTGCATCCAAGCAGCCGCGCCCGCCGTATGACCTGAGCCTCCCGACCGGATGAACACCATGCGCACTGCCTGGCTGCTGCTGTGCCTGCCCCATGCCGCGCTGGCGGCGCCCTGGCTGCGCAACGAGGGCGTGGCCACCTCGGCGCAGGGCGATCTGCTCTATCGTGAAGTGCACTGGCGGCGCGGCCCATCGGAGGGTGCCGAGCGCTGGGTGCTCTATCAGTGCCCGGATGGCCGCCCCTTCGCCCGCAAGCATCTGCCGGCCAGCGCCCGCCCGCAGGCCCGGGGTTATTCGCTGCAGGACAGCCGTAGTGGGCAAACCGCTGAAGTCGACGCGAGTGGCGAGTCGGTGTCGATCGCCTGGAAAGAAGATGCCGCCAGCGAGCTGCGTCAGCGTCGGCTTGAGCTGGCACCGGATGCGGTGATCGACACGGGCTTCGACGCCGCGGTGCGCCAGCATTGGCCAGCGCTGCTGCGAGGTGAACGCATCAGCCTGCCCTTCCTGGTGCCGGGGCGGCAGCGCTTCTTCCCGGTGCAGGTGCGGCGTACCGGCCCTGTTCGCTGGCAGGGCATCGACGCCCAGGCCATCGAGGTCAGTCTGGACACGTGGTACGGCGGCATCGCGCCGCGCCTGTCGCTGGTCTATGCCAGCGCCGACCGCCGCCTGCTGGAATTCCGCGGAACCAGCAACCTGCGCGATACCCGCGGCACCTACCCACAGGTCACGGTGCGCTTCAGCTCGCCGGTGGCCGAGCGGCCCGCCAGCGAATGGCAACAGGCCTGGGCGCAACCGCTGGTCGAACGCTGCAGCGTGATGCCCAAGTGAAGCCGGAATTTTCCACAGTCGGCCGCATCCATTGCGCGCACTGCTGCGTAGAGGAAGACACGACACCCGCCGAGATCCGCCATGGCCTCTGTAGCGCCCCTCCCCCGCCGACGCTGGCGCCTGCTGCGCACCCTGAAGCGCTGGGTCGACACCGGCAGCGCTGCAGACCACGCCGCTGGCGAGCCCGGACGCATCGACTGGCTGCGCGCCGTACCGTTCGCGTTGATGCACCTGGCCTGCATCGCGGTGATCTGGGTAGGTATCTCGTGGACGGCAGTGATCGTCGCCGCAGCCCTCTACGCAGTGCGCATGTTTGCGATCACCGCCTTTTACCACCGCTACTTCTCGCACCGGACGTTCCAGGCATCGCGAACGGTGCAATTCGTGTTCGCGGTGATCGGCGCGTCCAGCGTGCAACGTGGGCCGCTGTGGTGGGCGGCCCACCATCGCCATCACCATCGGCATGCCGACCAACCGCTGGACCCGCACTCGCCGCGCGAAGGCGGCTTCTGGCGCAGCCACATGGGCTGGTTCCTCACCCGCGAGGCATTCGCCACGGATCTATCGCGCGTGCCTGACCTGGCGCGCTTCCCGGAACTGCGCTGGCTGGACCGCTTTGATACGGCGGTGCCGGTATTGCTGGCTGCCGCGCTGTACGCACTCGGCGCCGGCCTGGAGCGCTGGGCGCCCGGACTGCACACCTCTGGCCCGCAGTTGCTGGTGTGGGGCTTCTTCATTTCCACCGTGGTGTTGTTCCACGCCACCGTTACCATCAACTCGCTGGCCCATCGTTTTGGCCGGCGGCGCTTCGAGACCCGTGACGACAGCCGCAACAACCTCTGGCTGGCGCTGCTTACCTTCGGTGAAGGCTGGCACAACAACCACCATTTCTTCCCTGGGACCGTCCGCCAAGGGTTCCGCTGGTGGGAGATCGACCTGACCTGGTACGGGCTGCGCGCAATGGCGGCCATGGGCCTGGTGAGGGGGCTCAAGCCCATCCCCGAGTGGGTACTGGCCAAGGCGAGGTACTGACATGCGCATCGCGATCATCGGCTCCGGCATTGCCGGCCTGGCCAGTGCCTGGTGGCTGGACGGCGAACACGAAGTGACGCTGTTCGAGGCCAACGATTACCTGGGCGGGCATACCCACACCCATGACGTGCAGGTGGACGGCACGCGCATGGCGGTGGATACCGGTTTCATCGTCTTCAATCCCCTGCACTACCCACTGCTGACGGCACTGTTCGAAGAACTGGGTGTGGCCTCGCAGCCGACCACCATGAGCTTCTCCATGCACAGCGAGCGAAGTGGCGTCGAGTACAACGCCACTTCGCTGGATGGCCTGTTCTGCCAACGTCGCAATCTGGTTTCGCCACGTTTCTGGGGAATGCTGGCCGACCTGCGCCGGTTCTACCGGGATGCGCCGCTGCTGCTGGCGGAAGACGAAGGCCCGACACTGGGCCAGTACCTGCGCGGCCAGCGCTACGGCACCGCTTTCATCGACGAGCACCTGCTGCCGATGGCTTCGGCACTATGGTCGTCACCGACCGCCACGGTCATGCAGTTCCCGGCCCGCTACCTGGCCCAGTTCATGGCCAACCACCAGATGCTGCAGATGACCGGGCGCGCACCCTGGCGGGTGGTCAGCGGTGGCTCGGCACGCTATGTCGATGCCCTTCGCGCCCGCTGGCGGGTGCGTGAGCGGCTGGAATGCCCGGTTCACTCGGTCGAACGCATGCCGTGGGGCGCGCGCGTGCACAGCGCGGCCGGCGTGGAGGGGTTCGACGAGGTCATCCTGGCGTGCCACAGCGACCAGGCGCTTGCCCTGCTGCATGACGCCGATCAGGTCGAACGCGAAGTACTCGGCGCCATCCGCTACCAGCCCAACGAAGCAGTACTGCATACCGATGCATCGTTGCTGCCGCGCAACCGCAAAGCATGGGCTGCATGGAATGCACACGTGCCCAGGGATCCAGGCGCGCCCTGTACGGTCAGCTATTGCATGAACCTCCTGCAGGGCCTGCCCGGTGACACCCCGCTGGTCGTGACCCTCAACCGCAGCGAGGCGATTGATCCGGCCAAGGCGCTGCGCAGGCTGCACTATGCCCACCCGGTGCACGATCATGCCGCTATCCGCGCCCAGCAGCGCTGGGCAGAGCTGCAGGGCCGCCGCCACACCTGGTTCGCCGGCGCATACTGGGGCTGGGGCTTCCACGAAGACGGCATCCGCAGCGCCCGCCGCGTGGTGGACGCGATGCGCGAGTGCACCGCGCACCTTGACAGCGTTGCGCCCGGCGAGGTGGCAGCGTGAGTGCCAGCGCACTCTACTTCGGGCAGGTGATGCACCGACGGCATCATCCGCAGCCCCACGCGTTCCGCTATCCGATCGCGCAGCTGCTGCTCGATCTGGACGAGCTGGAGACCGTGTTCGCCGGGCGCTGGCTGTGGTCGGTCAATCGCCGCAACCTGGCCGAGTTCCGCCGCAGCGACTACTTCGGCAATCCCGCACAACCGCTGGCCGATGCGGTGCGCGATCATGCTGCGGCTACCCTGGGCTATCGGCCTGCCGGCCCGGTACGCCTGCTCACCCACCTTCGCTTCGGCGGGCACGTATTCAACCCGGTCAGCTTCTACTACTGCTACCAGTCCGATGGCAGCACCCTGGACTGCATCGTCGCCGAGATCACCAATACGCCCTGGAAGGAACGGCACGCCTATGTCCTGCCAGTCGCCACGGCCACCCACGAAGGCGCCTCGCTGCGCTGGCGGTTCGACAAGCGCTTCCATGTCTCGCCGTTCATGCCGATGGATTGCCACTACGACTGGCGGTTCAACCGCCCAGATGATGATCTGCGCGTGCACATGCAGGTCTGGCGCCAAGGCGTTCGCCAGTTTGATGCCACCCAGGCCATGCAGCGACACGCCCTGGACGGCCGCGGGCTGGCCCGGGTCCTGGCCTGCTATCCCTTGATGACCCTGCAGGTGATGGCCGCCATCCACTGGCACGCGCTGCGGCTGTGGCTGAAACGCAACCCCGTGCATGACCACCCTGCCCTTGCCGAGAAACCGCGATGAACTCGATGACTCCCCTGGTCGCCCTGCCACGTCCCGGCGCCTTGGATGCCTTCCTGCGCCGCCGCCTGCTGCAACAGCTTGCCCCCATGCGCGACGGCCGCCTGTGCGTGCGTGATGCACTCGGCGAAGTCTGGCTGGGCGATGCCCATGGCGAGCTGCATGTGACCGTCACCATCGATGACCCGGCGTTCTACCGCAAGGTTGCAGCGCAAGGCAGCGTGGGCGCAGGTGAAAGCTACATACAGGGGGAATGGCACTGCGATGACCTGGTGGCGCTGATCCGGCTGCTGGTACGCAATCGCGACCTGCTCGACGGCATGGAGCGCGGCCCGGCCCGCGTGGGTGGCTGGCTGCTGCGCGGCTGGAACCGCCTGCGCCGCAACAGCCGTGAAGGCAGCCGCCGCAACATTGCCGCGCACTACGACCTTGGCAACGACTTCTTTGCCCTGTTCCTGTCGCCGGACCTGATGTATTCCTCAGCCCTGTTCGACACAGAAGACGAGTCGCTGGAGTCCGCCTCCCGGCGCAAGCTGGACCGCATCTGCCAGCAGCTCCAGCTCAAGCCGGGCGATCGCGTGGTGGAGATCGGCACCGGCTGGGGTGGTTTTGCGCTGCACGCGGCGCAGCACTACGGCTGCCACGTCACCACCACCACCATCTCCGCCGAGCAGCACGCGCTGGCTGCCCAGCGCGTGCAGGCGGCCGGCCTGCAGGACCAGGTCACGCTGCTGATGCAGGACTACCGCGACCTGCAGGGCCAGTTCGACAAGCTGGTGTCGATCGAGATGATCGAAGCCATCGGCGCAGAATACCTGGACACCTACATGGCCACGCTGCAGCGCCTGCTCAAGCCTGATGGCGTTGCCCTGCTGCAGGCCATCACCATCGAGGACCATCGCTACGAGCAGGCCCGGCGCAGCGTAGACTACATCAAGCGCTATGTGTTCCCCGGCAGCTTCATTCCGTCGATCAACGCGATCATGGCCGCCAAAACGCGGTCCAGCGACCTGCAGCTGATCGCCCAGCAGGACTTCGGTCACTCCTACGCGCTGACCCTGCGCGCCTGGCGCCAGCGCTTCCTCGCCCGGTTGCCCGACGTGCAGGCGCAGGGCTTCGATACGCGCTTCTGCCGCCTGTGGGAGTTCTACCTGGCCTACTGCGAGGGCGGCTTCCTGGAGCGCTCGATCGGGGTCTCCCATCTGCTGATGGCGCGCCCGGGGCATCGCCCGGGCGCCTCATCGGGCCAAGGCAGCTGAGATGCGCAGGTTCTGGCCCAATCTGCTTGGCAACCAGCTGGTCTGGCTGTGCGCCGTAGCCGGCGCCGGGCGCGGCTGGCAGTGGCCGGCGTTGCTGGCAGCCTCTCTCTACATTGGCAGCCAGCTGCTGACGTCGCCGCAACCACGGCTGGACCTTCGGTTGATGGTGTTGGCACTGGCCTGCGCATGGCTGGTCGATGCCAGCGCCGCCGCCAGCGGCACCGTGCGCTACGCCGCCGCCCCGCTGGGCTGGGTGCCACCCCCCTGGATCATGGCGCTGTGGGCCGCGTTCGCGATGACGCTGACCACCTCGATGCGCTTCCTGCTGCGCCACCCGGCCTTGCCGGCTCTGTTCGGCCTGCTGTTGGCACCGCTGGCCTATCTCTCCGCAGCGCGCGGTTTCGATGCGGTCCGTTTCGCCGCACCCACGTGGCAGGGCCTGCTGGTGTTGGGTGCGGGCTGGAGCATCGCGCTTTCGCTGCTGTGCGTCACCGCGCGTCGCGGCTCTCGCACCACCCCGCCCTCCCTGGCCGGAGCATCGTCATGATCAATCTGCTGTGGGTACTGCTGTATGCCGTGCTGGTGATGAGCTGGGGCTGGGCCTGGCAGCGCCGCCACCAGAACATCGGCGTTGTCGACGTGCTCTGGGCCAAGTGCGTGGGTGCGTCGGCCCTGCTGCTGGCGCTGCTCGGCGATGGCGCGATGTTGCCTCGGGTTGCGTTGGGCCTGCTCGGCGGCCTGTGGGGCGGCCGGTTGGCGCTGCACCTGTGGCGCCGGGTCCGTAGTGAACCCGAAGACGGGCGCTACCGTTATCTGCGCGAACACTGGCAGAGCCGCCAGGGCAAGATCTTTGGCTTCTTCATGGCGCAGGCGCTGCTGGTCGTGCTGTTCGCTCTGCCCTTCGTTGCGGTGGCAGCCAATTCCCATGCCGGCCTGACACCGTGGACAGTCGCCGCAGCACTGGCCTGGCTGATGAGCGTCGGCGGCGAGAGCCTGGCCGATCGCCAGCTCGCACGTTTCCGTGCCGACCCGGCGAACAAGGGCCGCACTTGCCGCGAGGGGCTCTGGCGTTATTCACGCCACCCCAACTACTTCTTCGAGTGGCTGCACTGGTTCACCTATGTGCTGCTCGCCGTCGGTTCCCCCCTGTGGTGGCTGGCGTGGGCCGGGCCGCTGCTGATGTATCTGTTCCTGCGCTATCTCAGCGGCATCCCCTTCACCGAGAAGCAGGCGTTGCGCAGCCGCGGCGACGACTACCGTGCCTACCAGCGCAGCACGCCGATGTTCTTTCCCTGGTTCCCCCGTTCTTCCAAGGAGCATTCCGCATGAGCGCGATCCCGTCACTGAATCCGGCTGAAGATGCGGAAACCGGGCTGATCGCCTGGGCCGAACGCGGGCTGGTTCCCGATGCGGCGCTGCGTGCCGGCATCCGGCGCCTGTGCGCGCAACGCCTGCACGAGGAATCGGCGGGGGGTATCGAGGCACAGTCCGCGCGCTTCAGCCGTTGCATCGCAGAACTGACCGACAGTCCGCTCGCATTGCATACCGACGCGGCCAACCGCCAGCACTACGAAGTTCCCGCGGCATTCTTCCAGGCCTGCCTGGGAAAGCGGCTGAAGTACAGCAGCTGCTACTACCCTACCGGGCGCGAAACGCTGGACCAGGCTGAGGAAGCGATGCTGGAACTGTATGGCCAGCGCGCCGGACTTGCCGACGGCCAGCAGATTCTCGAACTGGGCTGTGGCTGGGGTTCGCTGACCCTGTGGATGGCCGAACGCTATCGGCAGGCCAACATCACTGCGGTATCCAACTCGCACAGCCAACGCCAGCACATCATGGCGCAGTGCCAGGCCAGGGGCCTGCACAACGTCGAGGTGCTGACCTGCGACGTCAACCAGCTTGAGCTGCCCACGGCACGCTTCGATCGCTGTGTCTCGGTGGAAATGTTCGAACATGTGCGCAACTACCAGCGACTGCTGGCGCACATCGCGCAGTGGCTGAAGCCCGACGGCGCGCTGTTCGTGCACATCTTCGCCCATCGCACGCTGATGTACCCGTTCGAGACCGAGGGCGGCGACAACTGGATGGGGCGCCATTTCTTCACCGGCGGCCTGATGCCGGCCGCTGACACGCTGCTGCATTTCCAGCGCGACCTGCGACTCGATCAGCGCTGGCTGCTGGACGGCACCCACTACCAGCGCACCGCCGACCATTGGCTGGCCAACCAGGATGCGGCCCGCGAGGCGGTGATGCCGGTACTGGTCGCAACCTACGGCCAAGCGGCGGCGAAGATCTGGTGGCAGCGCTGGCGCATGTTCTGGATGGCCTGCGCCGAGCTGTTCGGCTACGACGATGGCCAGCAGTGGCTGGTTGCCCACTACCTGTTCCGTCCCCGTTGAGGTGTGACATGCGCATGCGCTCCCTGCTTCCCCTGCTGGCCTTGAGCCTGTTCGGTTCCGGCTGCAGCTCCAGCGATACCCGTCCCCTGCCCCGCCCGCCCTCGGTGGACGTGCCGCGCTTCATGGGCGACTGGTATGTGATCGCCCACATACCCTCATGGCCGGAGCGCGAGGCCTTCGACGCGGTGGAGAGCTATGCGCTGCGGCCGGACGGGCGCATCCAGACGACCTTCACCTATCGCAAGGGCAGTTTCGACGCCCCGCAGAAGTCCATGCACCCGGTTGGACGGGTCGAGAAGAACGGCAATGGCGCGATCTGGGGCATGCAGTTCATCTGGCCGATCCAGGCCGAGTATGTGATTGCCTGGCTGGACGACGACTATGGCCAGACCATCGTCGCACGCAGCAAGCGCGACTATGTCTGGTACATGGCACGTACCCCGCACGTATCGGACAGCGACTACCAGCACGCCGTGCAGCGCATCGCGGCCATGGGCTACGACACCGGCAGGCTCAGGCGCGTGCCGCAGTCGGTGCGATAGATTGCGCTACCGCCCACTACTCGGCTCGCGGGTGACCAGGCACCCCGGCGTGACGCGTCACATTAATGTCCTGTCAAAGGGTGCCGGCAGCCCTGCAACCCAGGCCAGCTGTACCCAGCGAGAGCGCACCAGGACACTGCGTCCACACGGCTTTCAACCTGACGATACGTCCAGCCCATGGATCAGCTCTTATCGATGGAGCTCATCCATCGATCTTTAGGAATAGTCGTAAAAACGCAACAAATTCGATGTTCGACGCGACAGCGGCGCCAGAATGGCGGCCACGCCCACGGGCGCTGACCACCTCCCGCGCATGAATGGATTTCCTGCACCGCGCCGGCTTCGACTGGCGCTCCTGGACGACCATGAAGTCGTCCGTCGCGGCACCGCCCTGCACCTGTCAGGCGATCTCCGGTTCGACATCGTCGCCAGCCATGGTTGCAGCAGTGCGCTGATCGACAGCCTGCACCGCTTGCCCGTGGATGTGGCCATCATCGATCTCACGCTCGCCCGTGGCGACCTGGGCGGCATCGAGCTGGTTACGCTGCTCTGTCGCGAATTCCCGCGCACACCAATGCTGGCCTTCGCCACGCTCTCTCCCACCACGAATCTCAACAGCCTGATCGATGCCGGACTCGGTGGGTTCGTCAGCAAGGCCGAACCCCTTGCGGCATTGTCCGACGCCATCGTGCGCGTCTTCCAGGGCCTGATCCGGATTCCGCCGGACGTCAGGCTGGCCGGCGATCGTGGCGAGCTCAGCCGCAACGAGCGGGAGGTACTGGAGCTGCTGCTGGAAGGCCTGACCGTATCGGAGATCGCGCTGCGCCGGCACCGCAGCATCAAGACCGTCAGCACACAGAAGGTCGCGGTGCTGCGCAAGCTGGGCTTGCGCAGCGATGTGGAGATCTATGCGCTGCGTGAACGGTTGGAGTCGCCGTGAGGCGCCATGCGCCATTGCGTCCGTGCCTGCTGATCCGGGGGTTGCTGGTACTGCTTCTCCTTCCCGCCGCGTCGGCGGAAGATATCCGGTCACCACGCTGGCTACCGGGCAGCAGCGTGCGGGTCTCCACCGCTCCGTCCCTACGCCCCGTGCCCGCAGCGATGGCCGATCCGTCATCACCGCCGACGCTCGCCCATGGCTACGCCAACCTGGTGGCGCGTCACGCCCAACTCAGCTTCCTGGAACACCCCTATCCGACGACCGCCGCATCAATCCTCGCTGTATGTCATCACGAGGCCGACCTGGTCATGGTGTTTGGCGGCGCGAGACACCAGAAGCTGCCCTGCCCCGACCTCGCCGCGTCCAGCCGCTTCCGGGGTGGCGCCACCCTGCTGGCAGGGCGCGCCGGTGAATGGCTGCCACGGGAGATACGCGAGCTCGACGGCCGGGTGGTGGCCGTCGTTGAAGGCGGGCCCTACGCCGGCTGGCTGCGCGCGCATCATCCTCAGATCCGGCTGCAGCACCTGCCTGATCGGTACGCAGCATTGACGGCAGTTCAATCCGGCCTGGCCGACGTGGCGATTGGCCTGGAATCCACGCTGCGCCCGCTGGTTCGACGCCATTTCAACGGCAGCCTGCGCCTGCAGCCATTCGACAGCGACTTCTCCACCGACCTCTACCTGCTCGTCCGCCAGGAAGACCAGCAGCTGCTTGAACGCATCGGACAGGCGTTGCGGGAGATCACGCTGGAGGAGCATGCGAGCCTGCTCCACCTGTGGGCAGGCCAGACCCTGCCAGCGGCGGCGGGAAACGCACTGGACTGGATGCAGGCCTCGCCCCCGCGCGGCTGGCTGCTGCTGCCCCCTCTGCTGGTCGCGCTGTTGCTGTGGCCCATGACCCGTCACCTGCGGGTACGCGGCGACCGCCGCAGCGCGCAGGCCATCGGGATGATCAGTCACGAGATGCGCAATTCGGCACAGGCCGTACTGGCCTCGATCGAGCTGCTTGGACGATCGACACTGCCGAAAGGCGAGCGCGATCTGCTCGCCGCTGCCAGCAGCGCCGGCCAATCCCTGCGCGGCCTGTTGAATCGCGCACTGGACTTTTCGCGCCTCGCCAGCGGCGCTTTCAGGCCGCATGCACAAGCCTGTGATGCGACCCGGCTTTGCCGGCAGGCACTGGAGGCCATTCGGCCTCAGGCGCAACAGAAAGGCCTGCAACTGCATCTTGATGCCCCGACCGAACCTTCGCCGATCATTCGGGTGGACATTGATGCGCTACGCCAGATTGCCAGCAATCTGCTGGCCAATGCGGTGAAGTTCAGTGATATCGGCGGCATCGAGCTGCGCCTGCGACTGCTTCCAGTAGCGCGGCCGCAAGAGCTGCTGCTGGAGGTGATCGACAGCGGGATCGGGATCGCGCCCGCACAGGTAGCCGAACTGTTCCAGCCTTTCCATCAAGGCAGCGGTGGGCATCGGCGTGGCGGTAGTGGCCTCGGGCTTTCGATTGCACGCGAGCTGGCACGTGCGATGGGGGGCGATCTGACCGTGCACAGCGTCCTCGGTCGCGGCAGCCGCTTCATCCTGCGCCTGCCGGTATGCGCTGCTGACTCTGCCGAGAGTGTCCGGGACATGCCCGTGGAGGGCACGCCACTGGCCGGGCTGCAACTGCTGCTGGTGGAGGACCACGCACTCAATCGCCACGTCATTGCCGAACAGTTGCGGCGCTGGGGCGCCGAGGTATGTGCCCTGGAAGACGCGGCCAGCGCGCTGGCCGAACAGATACGCCACCCCCGCCCTGCCGCGCTGATCGACATTGGGCTGCGTGGCATCGATGGCTACGCATTGGCACGCGAACTGCGCGCCCGCAGCGGGCATCCGGTCCGTCTGATCGCCTTGTCTGCCCGCAGCGGGCGACGTCACCACGCACGCTGCCGCCGCTCGGGTTTCGACGCGGTGCTGGCCAAGCCGCTGCGCGCCGCCGAACTGCTCGCTGCGCTGGGCATTCCGGCGCCGGAGAGCGTGGACGCACTTGAGCAGGTGACTGAAATGGACGCGGCCTACAGCGCCGACATCTGCGATGAACTCGGCAGGATCGAGCGGATTGTCGATCATGCAGACGCATCGGCGCTCGGTCATCACGCGCACCGATTGCAGGGCGCGCTACAGATGCTGGGTCAATCCGAGCACGCCGCCATCGCGGCCGAGCTGGTCGATCTGGCGCAGGACGCCGCGCCGGACTGGACCGACGCACGTCGCCTGCTGGGCGTACTGCAGGCCGGACAGGGCGCCCGCGTCGCGGGAACCCTGCCCACCCCCTTGATCACGCGGCCAGACGCTCGACCTGGCGACGGGTCAGGTCATTGAAGCGACCCAGCGACATCAGGTGCTGGTGGATCAGTGCCAGCCAGCCACTGCGGTGCCACTCGACCACGGTTGCTTCCGGCAGCGCGACGAACTTCTCGACGTCCACGACCAGGAAACCGTTGAGGTTGAACTCCCGGCCATCCGGGATACGCACGGTGGCGTTGCGCTCCACCAGCAGGCCGTTGTCGACCAGGGCCTTGGAGAAGGCCTGGGTCTGTTCGTGTTCGCGGGTGTACTGGCCGCAGAATTCCAGGGCCTGCTGCACCATCTCGGTGGCCTTGCCATCAACGAACAGCGGTTGGCCTTCTTCGCCACCCTTGACCACGCGTGGGCTCTCTTCGTCGATGCCCAGCAGGAAATCATTCTCCGCACCGGTGTCGATGAAGATGAAGGGGTGGCGGCGCAGGTAGGCGGGAATATAGGCCTCGTCTTCCCACAGGCCATCCTTGATGAACAGGTTCTGGTCGGACACGCCCACGGCAGCCATCGGAACCGCGCTCGGGCCGGCAAAC
Organism: Stenotrophomonas maltophilia group sp. Smal12; assembly: GCF_037079935.1. Lineage (NCBI taxonomy): Bacteria > Pseudomonadati > Pseudomonadota > Gammaproteobacteria > Lysobacterales > Lysobacteraceae > Stenotrophomonas > Stenotrophomonas maltophilia group sp. Smal12. Next base: position 32,714 of record NZ_JBAWUK010000009.1, read on the forward strand.
AGGATCGGGAAGTGGTGCAGGGCCAGCGAGAACTCGCCCAGCACCAGCGGAATGGCATTGTTGCCGGCGGCGAACTCGAGCTTGCCCGGCAGGATGCGCAGATCGGCATGCACATCGGCCTGCAGCGGCACCGGGCGGGTATAGAACAGGGGGGCGCCGCTCGGCGCCGCTTCGGTGGTGGTGTCGCTGGTGGTGGTCATGTTGGGAACCGTTCGATCATGCGCGCCTGCCATCCCGGGCACGCCAGCGGGAACAACCTGAATCCCGCATTATCAACAAGCTCGATGACAACGGCCACCCCACCGGCGAACTATTTCAGCTGCAGGGGGTAGCGCTGCCAGAGTACGTGGACCAGGAAACCGGCCAGCTCGGTGTCGCGGGCACTGACCGCCGCACGGATCTTGTCCAGCAGCACCATGTCACTGCAGGAACGCACGTCGGCATGGTTGGCCTGCCCTGCCCTGCGCGCACGATAGCGCGCCGCCCGCTGCGCATCGCTCATCGCGTACCCGAACTTGGGCGGACGACCGCGCTTGCGCGGCAGGGTCAGCTCCAGGGTTCCGGGGTCTTTGTCATCACGCATGAGAGGGGTGCGGGCGGCGGCGAGCAACGGGGGGTGCGCAATTTATCGTGAGGCATCACTTTAATCCAGCTTTTTCTACAGATTTGGTGCGATGCAGCGCCAATGTTGCCGTGTCGGTGCGGATCCATCCACGCATGGCGTGGATCTACTGCAGAGCTCGCGACCCGTTCACCCGGTGGATCCACGCCATGCGCGGATACGGAAACCCGGACAAAAAAAATGGGAGCCCGCGAACGGGCTCCCTTGCCTTCTTCATGCCGCGCGTACTGGCTCATAGCCGTGCAGGTGCGCCTCACTGCTGGCCCGCCCCTGGCTGAGCGAACGCAGCGAGGTGGTGTACCCCACCAGCTGCGCCAGTGGCGCGAAACCACTGACCTCGGCACGACCGTCCTGGTCCTCGATGCGGGCGATGCGGCCATGGCGCCGGTTGAGGTCGCCGACCACATCACCTACCGACGCCGACGGCGAATGCACCGTCACCGCCATCACCGGCTCCAGCAGCTGCGTGCCACCCTCGGCCAGCGCCGCCTTGATCGCCTCGGCGCCTGCGCGATGGAACGCCATCTCCGAAGAGTCCTTGGCATGGGTCTGGCCATCGACAAGACTGACCTCGATGCCGACCACCGGATGTCCCTGCGGACCTTCCGACAGCGCGGCACGCACGCCCTTTTCCACCGCTGCGATGAAGCTGCGCGGCACAACGCCACCGACGATGCGGTCGTTGAACACGACAAGGTCGTCGTCGCGCGGCGCCACATCCAGCACCACGTGCGCGAACTGGCCCTGGCCACCGGTCTGCTTGACCAGCCGCCCGACGACACCGGTCATCGGGCGCATCAGCGTCTCCTGGTAGGCCACGCGCGGCGCACCTACGGCCACGTCGACCTTCCATTCGCTGCGCAGGCGCTCGACCATCACTTCCAGATGCAGCTCACCCATGCCCCAGACCAGGGTTTCACCCGTTTCCCGGTCCGTTTCCACACGGAACGAGGGATCTTCCTGGGCCAGGCTGGCCAGTCCCTGCGCCATCCGGATCAGGTCCGCCGCACGCGCCGGCTCCAACCGCCAGGCCAGCACCGGCGCCTGAGCCTGGATGTTCTCCAGGCGCAACGGCAGCGCACGGCTGCTCAGCGTCTCGCCACTGACCGCATCCTTCCAGCCCAGGACCGCGACGATGTCACCGGCCACGGCCTGCTCGATGTCATGGGTCTGGTCGGCCTGCACCCGCACCAGGCGACTGACACGCCGCCCCTGCGGATGCTGCGAACTGGCCACCGCGTCGCCCACCTTCAAGGTGCCCGAGTACAGCCGCACGAAGCTCAGCGCCCCGTGCTGCTGGTGGGTGATCTTGAACAGCAGGCCTGCCAGTGGACCGTCCGGATCCGGCGGCAGCATCACCTCGCCCTCATCGCTTTCAGCCCTGACAGCAGGGCGGTCCAGCGGCGACGGCAGGTAATCGACCACGGCATCCAGCAGCGTCTCGATGCCCTTGTCCTTGAACGCAGCACCGGCCAGCACAGGCACGCCTGCACCTGCCAGCGTCGCCCGCCGGATCGCCGCGCGCAGCATATCGGCACCAATCACGCGACCTTCCAGCCAGGCATCGGCCAGTTCTTCGTCATGATCGGCCACAGCTTCGACCAGCGCATCGCGCTGGGCCTGCCATTGGGCGCGCGCCGCTTCGTCCCACGGGGTCACCGTGGTTGCGCCGCCCTCCTGCCACTGCAGCACGCGCGCATCGACGAGATCGACCCAGCCACTGAAGCCGCTTTCGCTGCCCAACGGCACGCCCAGCGCCCACGGCCGCGCGCGCAGCTTGTCCTGCAGCTGCTCCAGCACGCGCTCAAACGAAGCGCCTACGCGGTCCATCTTGTTGACGAAAGCGATCAGCGGCACGTGATGGCGACGCGCCTGGCGCCACACCGTCTCGGACTGCGGCTGCACGCCATCCACGGCCGAGAACACCGCCACGGCGCCGTCGAGTACCCGCAGGGATCGCTCGACCTCGATGGCGAAATCGATGTGGCCGGGGGTATCGATCAGGGTCAACCGATGCGGCGGCAGATCACGCGGTGCCCACTGCGCCTGCACGGCGGCCGCGCCAATGGTGATGCCCCGTTCGCGCTCGATCGCCGAGAAGTCGGTGGTCGCATTGCCGTCGTGCACTTCGCCGACGCGATGGATCTCGCCGCTTTTCCACAGCAGGCGTTCGGTCAGCGTGGTCTTGCCGGCGTCGATGTGGGCAATGATGCCAAGGTTGCGACGGCGGGAAAGGACTTGGGTGTTCATGAGATAGGTTCCTGCAAAGCCAACTACGGGGGCCGCGCACCCCGGTTGGCGACAGGGTGCGCGGCTAGCGTTCGGTCTCGGCGATCTGGTGCATGGCACGTTCTCCTTGCGGTACGTCGGGTTAGGGAAATGAAACTGCAGAAACGAAAAGAGCGCCCCGAAGGGCGCTCTGTGGATGATCCAGCGATAGCCGCTTCAGCGGCCCTGTGGAGCTCCAGGCAGACACGCCCGTTCCGCGCTTGCGCGGGCCAGGGTGAAAAACTTCAGGAGCGGCATCCGGTTCATGGGGCGCATTCTAGACCTGCCAATCTGGCGCGCAAGTGAATATTGCGCACATGAATGGAACGATGAGGCCGACAACGATAGGGGTCAGATCCCTTTGCCAGGGGCAAAGGGATCTGACCCCTGGCAGCCCTCACTTGCAGCCGTGCAGCTTGCGCGCCTCGGCCACTGTTGCAGGCTGGTCATCCCCCATCGACATCCAGCCCTTCAACGAAATCGCCGGGTCCACGTGCGGCAGCCGTGGGCCACCATGAATCACGACCTCGATCCAGCTCCCCACCGGCGCCAGCTCGGACAGGCGTGCCGCCTGATCATCCTCGGTGCTGAATGTGTCGTCCGGGCCCGCCGGCGGCGTGGTATTCACGGTTTCCGTCTTACGGGTCCGGACCCGAAGAGCACCATCCGGCAGCCGCTGACTGATCACGTCGTAGCGCTCGATACCGTATGCCCAGCTGTTCTCGCCAACACTGCGGGTCTCGCTACCGTCATCCGCCACGGTCACCACCTCGCCTGCCGGCCCGACAACGCCCGCGACAGCCCCCAGGCCGGACATCAGTGCCTGATAGACGATCATCTGCCGCTGCTCGGTAGTCAACGCTCCGGCCTTGAGCTTGGCGGCAGGAATCTTCAGGTACGCCGCTTCACTGCACAGCACCAGCACCTGCTGGTCGTCCCAGCTCACCGACATTTCCTCGTTGGCAAAGTACTGCGTCTTCATCGACGTCACTGCGGCACCGTCGCCACTGGAATGCCGGGTTTCGATCAGCGAGGCATTCTCGGCCGCGTTGGTCAGCGAAACCTGGGAGGTCGACGCTGCATGGGCTGCGTAAACGGAAGCAATCATCGCGGCAAGCAGCACGCTGCGGGTAACCGTGCGGAACATGGCATCAGTCCCTTGAAGAAGACGAAGCCGCCATGATACCCGGAGCAATCGGGCGGACCTTCGCTCAGGTCACCACCACCAGCGGAACCCCGCGCCGCGGATGCTCCAGCACCACCACATCCTGCTGGTAGACGCGCCGCAGGTTGTCTTCGGTCAGCACCTGCAACGGCGTGCCATCGGCCGCGACCCTACCCTGTTCCAGCAACACGATGCGGTCGGCATAGCCTGCGGCCAGATTGAGGTCGTGCAGGACCACGATCACGCACGCACCGGCTTCGGCACAGGCACGCACACTGCGCAGCGTGCGCTCCTGATGGCGCAGATCCAGCGCAGCAGTGGGCTCATCCAGCAGCAGCAATGGCGTGTCCTGTGCCAGCACGCGCGCGAACGTGGTCCGGGCGGACTCACCACCGGACAGCTGCTGCACCTCGCGCAGGCGCAACGCCTGCAGTTCAGCGGCTTCGATCGCAGCTTCCACCTGGGCGTCATCGGTGACCGGGTCCGGCGGATGCGGCAATCGCCCCATCGCCACCACCTCTTCGACGCTGAAGGCAAAACGCACGCCGTGCTCCTGCGGCATCACCGCGCGCTCGCGCGCCAGCGGCCCCGCCTTGTAACTGGCCAACGGCATGCCCAACAGGCTCACCTCCCCCGCATCGGCGCGCAGGTCGCCGGCCGCGACCGCCAACACCGTGGACTTGCCCGCACCGTTCGGGCCCACCAGTGCGGTCACCGTACCTGGTTCGAACGCCAAGGAAATGCCGTGCAGGATCTCGCGTTGCTGGCGGCGCACCACCACCTCGTGCAGCTTCAGCAGCACACTCATGGCACCGCCTTGCGGCGCTGCTGCAGCACCAGCCAGAGGAAGAACGGCGCACCCAGCGCGGCCGAGAACAGGCCCAGCGGAATCTCCGCGGGCGGATCCAGCGTGCGCGCGGCCGTATCCGCCACCACGATCAGCAGTGCACCCAGCAGGCCGGACAACGGCAGCAGCCAGCGATGACCGGGACCCACCAGCAGGCGCGCCACGTGCGGCACCACCAGGCCAACGAAGCTGATCGAGCCCGCAAACGCCACCGCCGCCCCGACCAGCAGCGCGCTGAACGCCACCAGTCGACGCCGCGTGCGGGTCACATCCAGCCCCAGATGCTGGGCCTGGCGCTCGCCCAGCGCCAGCATGTCCAGCGGCGTTGCCAACCGTTGCAGCGCCAGCACACCGATGGCAAACAGCGGTACCACGGCGGCCACATCGGCCCAGTTGGCACGTGCCAGCGAGCCCATCTGCCAGAACACCAGCGACTGCAGTTCGCTTTCGCTTGCGATATAGGTGAGAAAACCGATCAGCGCCGAACAGAAGGCCGCCATCGCGATACCGACCAGCAGCAGCGTCGCATTGCCACTGCCCTTGCCCGGCCGCGCCAGCGCATAGGTCAGGCCGATGGCCAGGGCGCCACCGACGAAGGCGGCAACCGGCACCAGCCAACCGGCGGCGCCGGCAGCGCCGAGAACAATGGCAGCCACTGCACCCAGCGCAGCACCCTGGCTGACACCGACGATGCCGGGGTCGGCCAACGGATTGCCGAACAGACCCTGCAGGCTGGCACCGGCCATCGCCAGCGACGCACCGACCATCGCGCCCAACAGGGCACGCGGAATACGCAGCTGCCAGACCACCGCCAGATCGCGGCTGCTGACCGCCTGCGGATCAAGCAGGCCCAGCTTCACCGCCAGCGCCTGCATCACCTCCAGCGGTGGCAACCGCAGCGGGCCCACGGCGAACGACGCCAGCACCGCCCCCAGCAGGGCCAGCAACGCCACCATCAACATCGCCCGCCCGCGACGGCGGCGCTGATCTGCTGGACTCATGCCTTCGGCAACGCTGCCAGGGCCTTGGCCAGCGCCAGCGCGCCCGCACCAGAACCCACGCTGGTGTACTTCAGCTGCACATCCGGCATCACCCAGACCCGGTTGGCCTGCCCGGCCGGGGTCTGCTTCAGCGTCGGGTATGCCTTCCACAGGCCCTCGGCACCGCCGAACAGCTGCAGATCGTGCTCGGTCACCAGGATCACTTCCGGTGCCGCCGCGACCACGCCCTCGTTGCTCAGCTGCGAGTAGTTCTTCACCCCGGCCTCGGTGCCGATGTTGATGCCGCCGGCCAGGGCGATCAGCTGCGCCGACGCGCTGTCGGCACCTGCAACAGTGGGCGAGCCGCCAGCGCCGGTCGCCGATACGTGGATCAGTCGTGGCGCATGGCCCAGGCCCTTGCCAATCGCTGCAGCCTCGTCGAGCTGGCGCTGCACCTGCGTGGCCAGTGTTTGCCCCGCTTCGGCCAGCCCTAGTGCGGCGGCGACCTTGCGCACCTTGTCCGGCGCCGGCTGCAGGTCATCGATGACCACCGCCGGCTCGCCCACCTCGCGCAGCTTTCTCGCCAGCCCGGTGTGGCGGCGCAGGCTGTTGCCGAGGAACAGCGAGCCCTGCAGGCTCAGCACGCCTTCCACGCCCGTGGTGCGGTTGAACAGGAACTGGTGCGGGGCAGCGAGGCCGGCCTGCGTGGTGGTGTTGGTCGGTGCCGCGTACACCTGCTGGCCCAGTCCCAGCGCCTCGATCACCGCGATGACGTCGTCACCACCGGCAATGATCCGGCTGGTGTCGGACACTTCAATGTCAGCACCGTCATCGGAATGCACTTTGGCCGGCAGCACGGCCCTCTGTTCATGCACCGCTGGCATCTCGGCACCGGCCACGCGCTGCCAGCCTGCCGGCAACGCGGTTTCGGCAGCAGCTGTTGCGGCAGGCGGCTCGGCGGCCTTGAGGCCATCAGACGGCGTTGACGAGCCACTGCAGGCAGACAGCGCCAGCGAAACAGCCAACGGAAGCGCACACAGGCGCAGACGGGACGCGATGTTCATGCTCGTTCTCCTTGCTGGTAGGGCGACGCGCAGGACGCCCTGCCCTGTGACTTACTGCTTCGGGGTGATGCGGGTGATGCGGTCACCCTTCGGATCTTCGGCGCCACGCGACTTGTTCACCGCAAACACGTTGCCCTTGCCGTCGGCACGCACATGGTTCGGAAGGGTGCCGCCATCGAGGTTGGCCACCACCTTGCCGTCGCCGTTCACCACCGTGACCGTACCGGCGCCGCGATTGCTGACATAGGCCAGGCCGGAGGCATCATCGAAGGCGACGTTCAGCGCGCCAGCGCCGACCGGCACGTCATGCAGCACCTTGCCGGAAGCCACATCGACGATCAGCAGGTTGTCGGTGCCCTGCGAGGCCACGTACAGGCGGTTGCGCGCTGCGTCGAAGGCCACGCCCGAGGCGCTGATCGAATTGCCCAGGTCGATGACCTTGTCGACCTTGCCGCTGGCCACATCGATCACCGCCGCTTCCGGCGTGCCGATGCTGACGGTGAACAGCTTGCCGCCCTTCTCGTCCAGCACCAGGCTCATCGGCGTGAACTTGCCATCATCCACGCCGGACTCCAGCGTCACCTGCGGCAGTTCCTTGAACGTCTTCGCATCGAACACCGACAGGTGGTCCTCACCCGTGGCCGAAGCGAACACCTTGCCGTGGGTGCCGTCGACCACCACGTCGCGCGCATGCGGCACGGTGTCGACCGGGAACTGGTGGACCAGCGAGAGGTCCTTCTGGCGATAGACCGCGATCGAATTCTGGCGGGTATTGGTCACCCAGACATTGCCATTGATGTCATCCACGCCCACACCGTAGACCGCATAGACCGCGCCGTTGGTGCTGCCCGGCACCTGCGCCGGGGTGATCGCCCTGGTCACCTTCAGCGACTTCGGGTCCAGCTTCAGCAACTGCGACTGGGTCACCGGCGGACGGCCCACCGCCGAGGTCACGAACACCGCATTGCTGGCGGCGCTGTAAGCGGACTGATACAGCCCCGGCACCAGCTTGTTGGACTGGGTGGCGAACTGCGCCTGGCCGGACAGCGGCAGTTGCGGCGACACGCGCAGCTTCAGCACCGTGGCCGCAGCCGGCTGGCTGGCGCGCACCACCACCGGGTGGGTGCCCGGCACCGCATCGGCCGGAATGCTCAGCTGGGTCTTGAAGTTGCCGTCGGCATCGACCACCAGCGGCTGCGTGTTGAGCACGCTGTCGCCACGCAGCAGGCTGACCTTCTGGCCCGGCACGAAGCCACGACCAACTACGTCGGCAGTGCTGCCGGGAACCACGTTCTCACCGCGCGAGACGACCTCACCCTTGAAGGTGGCGTTGGCCGGCTGATCGAACACCGGCTGGGCGGTGGCGGTCACCGCCAGCAGCAGACCGGCGGCGAGAGAGGTAAGGCGGAAAGACGGACGGAACGACATGGCAGGCTCCTTGCACACGTAGGCCGCGCCGCGTGGCGCGGGATTCATCGGTTGCCTGGGCCGCTGCACGCCGGCAGCCTCGCCTGGGTAGTGGGGTCGCACGGCATGGCGTGCGAAGGCATTCATTCGGCGGCGCTGTCCCCGCCACTGGGCGCGCCGTCGCCGGTGCTGCGGTCGGACACGCCATACAGTTCATGCAGCGCAGCGTGGAACGATGCCGGCAGCATCGGGCCGTGGCCGAGGCCATCGAACTCGCGGTACTGCACGCTCAGGCCCGGCACCCTGCCCAGCCGCTCGGACAACTGCATCGCCGCATCCGGGGTGGCGCCACTGATCCGGCGCAGGTGCGCAACCACGCGCGGGTTGCTCATATCGCGCTTGCCGCGATCACCGACCCGCTCGGCGCCGCCCAGCATCAGCCAGAGCTTTGCCGGCTGGCCGTGCACGTTCTGCACGAACTGCTGCTCCGGATCACCCAGCGCCGCGCCCTGGCTCCACCACAGCGACGGACTGGCTGCCAGATAGGACTGGAACGCGGCAGGTCGCGTGTACAGCGCATTGAGCACGAATAGCCCGCCCAGCGAATGACCCCACAGCGCCTGCTGCTGCGTATCGATGCGTGCGCGTCGCTCGACTTCCGGCTTGATGCGGCGCTCGATCACATCCAGGAAAGCCGCAGCGCCGCCGCCGACTGCCTGGGTCGTGCCGCTCTCGTCGTCGGCACGGTCGATCCACGCGGTGTAGTCGAAGGTACGCGCCTTGGAATCGATGCGCAGGTCGTTGTCGTAGCCGATCAGCACCAGTACCGGCGGTGCCTTGCGCGCGGCCAGCTCGGCCAGCAGCGGCTGGTCCAGCACCATGGCCACGGCATTGCCATCCAGCGCGTACAGCACCGGGGACGGGGTCTTGCCGGCCTTGGCCGGAATCGCCAGGTTCACCCGCCAACGGCGCTGCTGGTCCGGGCTGTCCACCACGAAACGTTCAAAGCGATAGCTGGCCGCCGGCTCGTCCAGCACGGTGTGGCCGATCTTCTGCAGCGGATTGCGCTGCTGCGCATGAGCGTAGGGCGCGGCCATCAGGACCCCCATCATCAGGGCGGCCATGCCGCGGGCCAGTGGACCACGGCGCAAAGGCGGGACGAAATGCTTCATCAGCGGCGGCAGGAGCGGCCGATGGCCGCCGGTTCATAGGGGACCGCAGTCTACCTTAAACGCGAATGATTATCACATCGATCGAACGTCACGCTGTGTATCACGCGCGCGATGCGTTCATTTTCCCGGTTGCACCGGAAACACCGGATCCACTATTTTGCCGGACAGCGGGGCGCAGGAGCGCCCTTCCCTCGCAGGGCTGCGGATGGATGGGCAATCGAGCCGCCGGCCGCGCCCTGTCCTTTGCCAAACCCATCCACGCATGGCGTGGATCTCCTGACCACCATCCACGGGAATGAATCCCGTGACTGCGAGAACACCTTGAAGCGCACCGCCCTGATCGCCCTTTCCCTCGGCCTGATTGCACCGCTGGCCGCCCATGCCGCACAGGACCTGCCAACGCTCTACCAGGCCTTTGAAGAGGCCGGCAATTCGTCTCTCGGCATGGACGAACTCAACCAGACGGTGACATTCACTGCCGTGGCCCTGGGTGTCTCCAGCAACCTGGCGGGCGAGCCGCTGATCGAGGCCGGCGACGACCAGGGCAATGTCCTGGCCCGGCTGACCAGCGACGACGAACAGCAGGCGGCCAAGCTGGGCGCACTGGAAGAAGGCGCGACTTTCACCGCAAGCTGCACGCTGCAGTTCAGCTCGGGAACGGATTACCTGTCCTTCGGCGACTGCAGCATCAAGTAAGAAAGAAGCCGGCGAAACGCCGGCTTCGTTTTCCCGCCCTGTAGAAGTCGAGCCATGCTCGGCTGTCGCTTCCGCAGGTGCTGCTGGGTCGGTCCAGAGCGGAGTCGAGCATCGCTCGATGCTACATAAGCCAGCTCAACGGCCCTTCGCGGCCCTCGCCGCCTCACGTTCGGCGCGCAGGCGATCAAGCTTTTCCTTCAGCTTGATCTCCAGGCCACGCGGCACCGGGTTGTAGTACACCCGTTCGCCCATCGCATCCGGGAAACCGGTCTGGTCCAGCGCGATGCCCCCCTCGGCATCGTGGTCGTACTGGTATTCGGCGCCGTAGCCCAGCTCCTTCATCAGCTTGGTCGGCGCATTGCGCAGATGCAACGGCACCTCTTCGGTACCGCTCTGGCGCACGTCGGCCTTGGCCTGGTTGAACGCGGCATAGCCCGCGTTGGACTTGGCGGTGCTGGCCAGGTACAGCACCAGCTGGGCGAACGCGAGCTCGCCTTCCGGGCTACCGAGCCGCTCGTAGATGTCCCAGGCTTCCAGCGCCATGCTCTGCGCGCGCGGATCGGCCAGGCCGATGTCCTCAATGGCCATGCGGGTCAGTCGACGTGCCAGGTAGGATGGATCGCAACCGCCATCTAGCATACGGGTCAGCCAGTACAGCGCGGCATCCGGATTGGAGCTGCGCACGGATTTGTGCAGCGCTGAAATCTGGTCGTAGAACTGCTCGCCGCCCTTGTCGAAGCGGCGGGTACGATCGGCCAGCACCTGGGTCAGGGTCTGCGGGGTGATGCGCCCCCCCTCCCCACCCGCCAGTTCGGCGGCGATTTCAAGAAGGGTCAGTGCGCGGCGCACGTCACCATCGGCAGCGGTGGCGATTTCCAGCAGCAGCTCGGGCGCAACCTCGATACCCTCCTCGCCCAGACCGCGTTCGCGGTCGCCCAGCGCGCGTTCCAGCGCTTCGACGATATCGGTTGGCGATACCGCTTCCAGTACGTGCACGCGGCAACGCGACAGCAGCGCCGAGTTCAGCTCGAACGACGGATTCTCGGTGGTGGCACCGACGAACAGGATCGTGCCGCGTTCGATGTGCGGCAGGAACGCATCCTGCTGCGCCTTGTTGAAGCGGTGCACCTCGTCCACGAACAGCACGGTGCGCCGGCCCTCAGCGAAGCGCTGTGCGGCCTCTGCCAGCACCTGACGCACTTCCGGCAGCCCGGACAGCACCGCGGAGATGGCACGGAACTCGGCATCGGAGTACTCGGCCAGCAGCAGTGACAGCGTGGTCTTGCCGCAGCCCGGTGGCCCCCACAGGATCATCGAGTGCACACGTCCGGATTCGACTGCACGGCGCAATGCGCTGTCCGGCGCCAGCAGGCGCTTCTGCCCGACCATTTCGTCGAGGGTGCGCGGGCGCATGCGCTCGGCCAGCGGGCGCAGATGTTCCCGATCAACGCTCAGCAGATCGGGGCCGGGGAAGGAAGTTGAACGATGTCTTGCCACCCGCTCATTGTACCGCGACAGGGTGACGACGATTCCGGTAGTGCCGGCCGCTGGCCGGCAGATCAAAATTGCGTCAACCAAGGTTGACACCCACCAAGGCGGTGCCGGTTGACACCCACCGGAGCAGGCAGCGCCGGGCCATGCCCGGCATCCCCGATCAATTACCGATAACGTCGGTGCCCTTCGGCGGCGTAAAGCTGAAGGTGCCAGCCGCGAAGCCCGGGTTGCGCTTCCAGCCGCTGAAGCTGATCACGGTGCGCTGGCCAACCGCATCGGTGATTTCCATCTTGGCCAGGCCCTGGGCATTGAAGCCCAGCGCGGCGTACTGGAAGCTGGCCTCGGTCTCGCGCTTCGGCGACAGCGACAGCCACTGCAGGCCATCGCGCTGCGCGGCCTCTTCGCTGACGTCGTACTGCTGTTCCAGCAGCGCCGGGTTGATCAGCGCGGTCAGCGGGCTGTTCTGCTCTTCCTTGCCCTGCTCGCGCACGGTGGCCTGCTCCAGGTCCGGCTCGTACATCCAGACTTTTTTACCGTCGGCCACGATCAGCTGTTCGTGCGGGCGCACGTATTCCCAGCGGAACAGGCGCGGCGCCGACAGGGCCACGCGGCCACTGGTCGATTCCTTCACCTTGCCGCGGCTGTCGAACACCTGCTGGCTGAACTGTCCGTCCAGGCCCTTCAGGCCACTGGTGAAGGTCTTCAGGTCATCGCGGGCGCCAGCCCAGGCACTGCCGGCGGCGGCGCAGGCCACGGCCAGCGTGGTGGTGGCAAGGAAACGGCGGAAGCGGAAGTTCATGCGGAAATCCTGTGGGCGCGGGCGCCAGGAAAGGTGGTTGCCAGTGTGCCCGGAGAAAGATGAATGGCCGATCAGGGCGACATTATGCCGCCCTGAACGTCCATCGGCGATTCAGCCGCCAGATGCCGGCAGCTTGCCGTACAGCACCTGGCCGCGGAAGCCGCGACGCACTTCGCGGTACAGCGCGCGGAACGCGGGGTAGTCCTGCGGCTGGCACAGCGCCTCCGGCCCACGCACCGCGTTCTGCCGCAAGCGGTGGTGCACGATCACGTCCTGGCCCTCGCGGCTCCAGTCCACGCGGTACTCGCCGGCGGCGTTGGCGAAACGCTGGCTGGCCGGGATGGCGATGATCGGCGCATTGGCCGGGAACTGCAGGCGATAGGTTTCCTCGCGCAGGCTGGCATTGCAGTAGAACGGCGTCTCGTTGGCCGGCGCCGAGGCGGTGGCGTACAAGCCACGCACCGACTCGCCGCCCGGCGGATCCGGCACGGCCATGCCGCCGGCCACGCTGAAATCGGCGTAGTCCTCGGCCTGGAACGCCATGCGATAGCCGAAGGGCCGGGTCAGGTCGACCGGCACGCCCTGGATGTGCAGCTGCCCTCGCCCATCGAAACCGGACGAGGCCATGATCTGCTCTTCAGCGCGCGCACGGTTCTGCGCGTTGAGCTGGGAGAACTGCGCACGCATGCCGATCTCGGCGTTCTCGCCAAGCTTCGGAATCGTCTCACCGCGCAGGTTGCCGTTGGCGTCGAAGGTGAATCGCACTTCCATCGAGGTGGCATTGCGCTCCGGCGTGTTGGCCGGGGTACGCGCCAGCGTGGCGTCACGGGTACGCATCACCGGCGCACCCAGGTCACCTTCCGGCAGCTGCCCGAAGCGTGCCCACGCGGTGGTCGAATCCAGGTAAAGATCAAACTCGGGGATATAGGTGATGGCGTGGTTGAAGCGGCCCAGCACCGGAATCTTCGGCAGCGTCGGGCCGCCCCCCGCACCGATCAGCACCGGCGAGCTGGCGATACCCTTGGCCGCCAGCAGCGCCTCGAGGATCGTCACGTGGTCCTTGCAGTCACCATAGTGATTGTCGAGGATGCTCTGCGCGCTGTTCGGCTCCAGGCCGCCGTTGCCCAGGTACACCGCCACATAGCGGATGTTCTGCGCGACCCAGCGATACAGCGCATCAGCCTGTTCGCGGCGGTCGCTGATGCCGGCGGTGATCTCATCAGCGAGCGCCTGCAGCGCCGGGGTCACCTCGGCCGCCGGGCCCGCCTTGAGCTGGTAGGCGCGCCCCATCTGCGACCAGTCACGATACGTGCTGGCCATGATGTTCGGGCCGAACTCCCAGCCCGCCGCCGACCAGTTCTGCGCCGGCATCGCCTCGCGGCGCTGGTAGCGCCAGCGCCATTGCGCCTGGCCATTCTTCACTGTCGGCCGGTCACTGCCCTGCACGCCGCGGCTGTCCACGTACATCGGCAGGTTGGCCGGCGCACTCAGGGTGACCTCGGCGTCCTCGTACTCGGTGAACACGTTGAAGGTCTCCCACAGGCCGAAATAGCCCGGGAAGTACGGCGTAGCCTGGGTGCGACGCACCTGGTAGTACAGGCGCGTGCCCGGGGCCAGGTTCGGGAACACGATCACCCGCACCTTGCGGTCGGCATACATCGCCGCCGAGGCGCTGGAGTAGCTCTCCTGCGTGTAGATACGGTCGGCCGGAACGTCGCGGCGCTGGCCGTCGGCAGTGATGGTGTAGGCGCCAAGCACCTCCAGCGTTTCCATCTTCTCGCTGTAGCTCAGCCGCACCTGGCTGAACTGCTCGACCGAGGCCTTGGTCTTGAGCAGGACCTCGTAGGTTTCGGTCTGCACATTGCCCGCATCCGGCCGGACCTGGTAGTCGGCGCGGTAACGGACAATGCTGAAATTATTGCTGGCTTCGGTATCGCCGCTGGTGGAAGGCGGCGCCGTGGCGGGCGCGGAGGTGGCGGTTTCTGCCAGTGCCGGGCCGGCAGCCATCAGGGCAGCCAGCGCCAGCGCCAGCGCGCTTGGTACGGGGTGAAGCATGCGTCGGTTCCTTGGACGTCGTGGGGGATACGTCGGGTCTTACTTCGGCGGCGGCGGTGCCAGCACCGTGCGGTCGCCGTTGTGCTCGGGCGGGCTGACCACGCCGGCCGCTTCCATGGCCTCGATCAGTCGCGCTGCACGGTTGTAGCCGATCTTCAGCCGGCGCTGCACGCCGGAAATCGAGGCACGGCGGGTCTCGGTGACCACCCGCAGTGCTTCGTCATACAACGGGTCGGACTCGTCGCCAGCGGAGCTGTTCTCGGGCAGGCCGGTGGCGCCGACGACCACGCCGTCGCCCATCGTCTGCACTTCGTCCAGCACGCCGTCGACATAGTCGGCCGGGCCCATCGCCTTGAGGTGCTCGACCACGCGGTGCACTTCGTCGTCGGACACGAACGCACCATGCACGCGCTCGGGCAGCGCAGTACCCGGCGGCAGATACAGCATGTCGCCGTGGCCGAGCAGGGTCTCCGCGCCGGACTGGTCGAGGATGGTGCGCGAGTCGATCTTGGAGCTGACCTGGAAGGCGATGCGGGTCGGGATGTTGGCCTTGATCAGGCCGGTGATCACATCCACCGACGGGCGCTGCGTGGCCAGGATCAGGTGGATGCCAGCCGCACGCGCCTTCTGTGCCAGGCGCGCGATCAGCTCTTCCACCTTCTTGCCGACGATCATCATCATGTCGGCGAATTCGTCGATGAAGATGACGATGAACGGCAGCGTTTCCAGCGGACGCGGCGCCTCGCCCAGCTCCGGGTTCGGCTTGAACAGCGGATCCATCAGCGGCTGGCCGGCGTCCTGGGCTTCCTTCACCTTCTTGTTGAAGCCAGCCAGGTTGCGCACACCCACCGCGCTCATCAGCTTGTAGCGGCGCTCCATCTCGGCCACGCACCAGCGCAGGCCGTTGGCGGCCTCCTTCATGTCGGTAACCACCGGCGCCAGCAGGTGCGGAATGCCCTGGTAGACGCTCAGCTCGAGCATCTTCGGGTCGATCATCAGCATCCGCAGGTCTTTCGGCGAGGCCTTGAACAGCAGGCTCAACACCATCGCGTTGACCGCCACCGACTTGCCCGAACCGGTCGTACCGGCCACCAGCAGGTGCGGCATGCGCGCCAGGTCGGCCACGGTCGGGCGGCCGGCGATGTCCTTGCCCAGCGCCAGGGTCAGCACGCTGGCCGATTTGTCATATTCCTTCGAGCGCAGCAGCTCGGACAGGAAGATCATCTCGCGGGTGACGTTGGGAATTTCCAGGCCGATGACCGACTTGCCCGGGATGACGTCGACCACGCGCACCGACTTCACCGACAGGCCGCGCGCGATGTCCTTGTCCAGCGAACTGATCTGGCTGACCTTGATGCCCGGTGCCGGCTCGATCTCGAAGCGGGTGATGACCGGGCCAGGGTTGGCGCCGACCACCTGCGCATCGATGCGGAAGTCCTTCAGCTTGAACTCGATCTGCCGCGACAGCGTTTCCAGCGTTTCTTCGTCGTAGCCCTTCGGCTGCGGCTTGGGATCATCCAGCAGCGCCAGCGGCGGCAGGTCGGAACCATCGCCGTTGACGCCACGGAACATCGGAATCTGGGTATCGCGCTTGGCACGATCACTCTTCTCGATCACCGGCTCAGGGCGCGGTTCGATCTTTACCGGCTCGCGCTTGGCGCGCACTTCGGCGTCGGCCTTGCGCACTTCCTGGCGCTCCTCGCGCATCACCCGGGTCTGCTTCCACTCGGTGACTTCTTCCTTCTTGCGTTCCAGCAGTGGCGCCAGCGACATCACGCCACGGCCGATCTTCTCCATCACCGTGAACCAGGACAGCCCGGTGGCCAGGGTGATCGAGGCCAGCAGCAATACCAGCACGAACAGGTTCGCCCCCAGCGCGCCGAAGCCCACCGTGAGCGAATTACCCACCAGCTTGCCGAGGATGCCGCCGGCACTGGCGACATCGCCACTGAACAGGCGCACATGCAGGAAGCCGGTGCCGGCGATCAGGAAACCGACCAGGCCGACCAGGCGCAGCGCCGGGTCCAGATCGTTCTCGCCCTTGCTCTCGCGCTTGAGGCCGAACATGGCGATCCACGCCAGTGCGCCGAGCACCACCGGCAGCAGGAAAGCGATGTAGCCGAACAGCTGCAGCAGCACGTCGGCAATCCAGGCCCCGGCGCGGCCACCCAGGTTGTGCACCGGCGCGACCACGCTGCCGGTATGCGACCAGCCCGGATCCGTGGCTGAATAGGTGAACAGACTGGCCGCCAGGTACAGCAGGGCCGGCGCGATGGCGATCAGGCCCAGATCGCGCCAGAGGCGCTGGCGGCGTGGATTGTCGGTCGTCGCCGCCGCGGCCGTGCGACGTGACGCCTTGCTGTCGTCGGACTTGGAGCGTTCGGGGACCTGCTTCGCCACCTTAGACCATACCTTTGGAATGCGCTGTTAGTGATTGATAATAAATGAGACGGCGTCAGTTTTCAGTTATGCGACGCCCGACAGGGCAATCCGAGGCCCGGAACCACCGTTGGATGACGGCGTTCTGTTCATCGGCTTGAATCGCCCTGCCCCAGCCGCCACTCTATGACCTGCCTTGGATGCTGCGCAAACATCGCCAGCGCCTTGTCCCATCTACCTTTTCGCGAGTTTACATGAGCACCAGCCTGCCCTCCCGCCACCAGCGCCTCGTCATCCTCGGTTCCGGACCGGCCGGCTGGACCGCCGCCGTCTACGCCGCCCGTGCCAACCTGAAGCCGGTCGTCATCACCGGCCTGCAGCAGGGTGGCCAGCTGATGACCACCACCGAGGTGGACAACTGGCCGGGTGACGCCCACGGCCTGATGGGCCCGGACCTGATGGCGCGCATGCAGGCGCACGCCGAGCGCTTCGAAACCGAGGTCATCTTCGACCATATCCACACCGCCGACCTGTCGCAGCGCCCGTTCAAGCTGATCGGCGACAGCCACGAGTACACCTGCGACGCGCTGATCATCGCCACTGGCGCCACCGCCAAGTACCTGGGCATCCCGACCGAAGAGACCTTCAAGGGCCGCGGCGTCTCCGCCTGCGCCACGTGTGACGGCTTCTTCTACCGCGACCAGGACGTGGTCGTGGTCGGCGGCGGCAATACCGCCGTGGAAGAGGCGCTGTACCTGTCCAACATCGCCCGCAAGGTCTACCTGGTCCACCGCCGCGACACCCTGAAGGCGGAAAAGATCATGCAGGACAAGCTGTTCAGGAAGGTGGCCGAAGGCAAGATCGAGACCGTCTGGCACCACCAGGTGGAGGAAGTGCTGGGCAACGATGCCGGCGTGACTGGCGTGCGCGTAAAGTCCACCTTGGACGGCAGCACCCGCGACATCGACGCCCACGGCTTCTTCGTGGCCATCGGCCACCATCCGAACACGACCCTGTTCGACGGCCAGCTGGCGATGAACAACGGCTACCTGGAAATCCGCTCGGGCCTGGGCGGCAACGCCACCCAGACCTCGGTGGAAGGCGTGTTCGCCGCCGGCGACGTGGCCGACCAGCACTACCGCCAGGCGATCACCTCGGCCGGCTTCGGCTGCATGGCCGCGCTGGACGCCGAGCGCTACCTGGACGCGCAGGGGAAGGCCAGCTGAAGCGCTGGTTATGCTCTGTAGAGTCGAGCCATGCTCGACTCAGGCAAGGCCGACGCGAAAGCGTCGGCCTTTCTCGTTACATCCCTGCGGCAGCCGTATTCTCAGGCAAGCCATTTCGATCAGGGCCGCCCTCATTGGCAACACAACGAACGGTGTGAGGCACGGGCTGCGACTTGACCCCATCCGCATCCAACACGAGCGTCTCCCAGCCGAGCGCCCCCACGCTGTTGCGACCGCAGCTGAGCTGCATCCTGCTGGGCTGGTCAGGCGAATCGATGACCACCGTCCGTCCGCTGCAGCTCCACCCTGATGGGCAAAGCGTATTGTGGGTGATCAGGCTGATCGGGAATTGCGGATGGCCCGCAAACGCCACGTCCACCTCGCGCGAGTCGCCGGATGGAACGTCGACATCCGCGATCGGCTGCCCGGACAGCGGCTCACACGTCTTTCCCGTTGCCCACAGGCGATAGCCCTTCTCCACGCCTTTCATCGACGCCGAGCGGAAGACGGGGTCCTGCAGTGCCGCCACATCATCAGGATTGGAGTGGTAGGCGGTTTCGATGATCACCGAGGGCATCTTCCCAATGCGGTTCTCGCCGTGCCTGGCCGAGGTCGAACTCTCGCGAATCGGGAAATCCCGATAGCCCGGTTGCGCTCGGATGATTTCACGCATCCCACAGAGGATGCTATCCGCTAGCGCCTTGTCCTGCGGTTTGTCCTGATGATAGTAGACCTCGGTTCCACGCAGACTGGCTGAATCGCTGCCATTGGTGTGCAGGCTCAGCATCACATCCACACCCAGATGGTTTGCGTAGTTGGGGCGAGCCCGTATGTCCTCTTCCTTTTCGCGAGCAGACTCTGGGCTGTTCGGAAACTCATTCCACATGTCGGTGCGTTCGGGGAAAAGAGCCTTCAGGTGGTAGCGGGATGACATGTGCTCCCATGGCTTCCCGGACTCCGGATGGAGTTCCGTGGAGCGGCTCCGTGCCCGGTGCACCGTCAAGCCGCTACGTTGTTCGATCAATCCTTGCAGTTCGTCGCCAAACAGTGGACTCAGCGTGTCTTCCTGAATGCCCAGAGGCGCCGGCCGCTGAAACTTCCATTCTCTACTGGGATGCAAGCTGATGTAGCCATGGCTTGCTGATACCAAAGCTGAGGTATGCGTCGATCTCGCCCGCGCCTGCGGCGGAACGGCGAGATCCTCCGGGTAGTACTCCTCAAGAGTTTTTCCGTCGAATAGGAAATCAATGTCGTTCACAATCAGTCCTGACTTTTCGGCATAGAACCTCAACGAGGACGCCATCGGAATCAGGAAGAGCTCGTCATAACCCCGATCGGGGCCAGGAAGATATCCAGGCCCAAAGCTGATCACCATTGATCTTGCCTTCGCATTGAGACGGATGCTGACGCTGACGTGTCGCAGCTCACCCCTCTCCTGCAAATGACGCGTCAACTGGCTCCCAACTTCACGCTCCAACAGCGCAACCACCTCCGCGTAGGCACCCGGATCCTCAAGCACTTCTGCTGGCTGATCTCCAAAAGCCAAAACAGGAAACGCAAAGATCAGGCCGCACGCGACCACGGCAGTTGCAAGCTTCAATCCCTTCATTGTTCATTTCTCCAAGTGGTTGGATGCGCGCCAGTCATGCAGCGCCCCGCCACCCTGCCGACCCATGCGCCCGCGATTCCGCACCCAGCGCACACGGATGGAGATTTCAAATTTCCCTCATCCCCAACCGGAACAAACCAACCCAGCCCCGCCAGCACCGTTCGCGATCCACCTGGCCTATCCTTGCCAACCATGCCCTCCGCCCGCTTCCTCGACTCCCTGCAGTCCATTCCCGCCACCGACTGGGACGCCCTGCACGACGGCCAGAATCCGTTCGTCAGCCACGTCTTCCTCTCAGGCCTGGAACAGCACGGCTGCCTGCGCGAGGACTGGGGCTGGCAACCCCGGCACTTCACGCTTTGGGAGGGCGAGCGCCTGATCGGCGCCATTCCGGGCTACCTGAAGACCAACTCCCACGGCGAATTCGTGTTCGACCATGCCTGGGCCAACGCCTATGCCCGGCATGGCCGCGACTACTACCCGAAGTGGCTGGGCGCGGTGCCGTACTCGCCGGTCACCGGGCCGCGCCTGCTGGCCCGTCACGATTCAGAGCGCACCACGCTGCTGTCGGCGTTGCGCGACGCACTGCCAGCACTGGAGGTGTCATCGGCCCATATCAACTTCCACACCGCAGTGGACGAGGCCCTGTTCGGCGATGACTGGCTGCTGCGCGAGGACGTGCAGTTCCAGTGGCAGAACCCGGGTGACTGGGCGACATTCGAGCAGTTCCTCGGTGCGATGAACCACAAGCATCGGAAGAACATCCGCCAGGAACGGGCCAAGGTCACCCGCCAGGGCATCAGCTTCCGCGTGGTACACGGCGATGAAGCCGGCCGCGCCGACCTGCAGGCGATGTACCGCTTCTACCTGCAGACCTTCCTTGAGTACGGCAATGCCCCGGCGCTGACCGAGGCCTTCCTGCGCCATCTGGCCATTTCATTGGGACGCGGGCTGGTGCTGTTCCTGGCCGAGCAGGAAGGCCAGCCGATTGCCGGCGCACTTTGCCTGCGCGGTGGTGACACGCTGTACGGTCGCTACTGGGGCGGCGCCACATTGCCCGGCCTGCATTTCGAAGCCTGCTACTACCAGGGCATCGAATACTGCCTGCGCGAAGGCCTGAGCCGTTTCGAGCCGGGCGCCCAGGGCGAGCACAAACTGGCGCGCGGCTTCCTGCCAGCACTGGTGCGCAGTCGGCATTGGGTGGCCGACGCGGATTTCGCCGAGGCGTTGCAGGAGTGGTGTCGGCAGGAGCGGCGCGATGTGCGGCGGTACCGGCAGGAGCTGCTGGGGCACAGCCCATTTCGCGCGGACGGGTGACCAGCCAACCAGGGTTGGCATCTACCGCGGCATTCGCGCGGGGCCGCGACGACTACAATGCCGGCATGACCCGTCAGCTGCCCTGGCGCCTGGCCGATGCGCCGGACGCGCCCTTCCCTCCGGCCGAGACCGCCCTGCGCCAGCCCGACGGCCTGCTCGCGGTGGGTGGCGATCTGCATCCAGCGCGCCTGCTCAACGCCTACGCCGGCGGCATCTTTCCGTGGTTCAGCGAGGGCGAGCCGATCCTGTGGTGGTCGCCTGATCCGCGCATGGTGTTCCGCACCGATGGTGTGCACCTGTCCAGCCGCTTCCGCCGCCAGCTGCGCGGTAGCACGTGGGAGGTCACCGCCGACACCGCCTTCAGCCAGGTGATGCGCGCCTGTGCGGCGGCACCTCGGCCCGGCCAGGACGGCACCTGGATCAGCCCGGCGATGGTCGAGGCCTACAGCCAGTTGCACGATCTCGGCTTCGCCCATTCGTTCGAAGTCTGGGACCGTCAGTCGCTGGTCGGCGGCATCTACGGAGTGGCCATCGGGTCGATGTTCTTCGGCGAGAGCATGTTCAGCGGCGCCAGCGGGGGTTCCAAGATCGCGCTGGCGGCACTGGCGTCCACGATTCACGGCTGGGGCTGGGAGCTGATCGACGCCCAGGTGGAAAATCCGCACCTGCTGCGGATGGGCGCCGAACACCTGCCGCGCTCGGAATTCCTGCAGCACGTGCGCCAGGCCGTGCGCCATGACGGCCGTGAAGGCTCGTGGACACAGGCCGTCGGACGCTTGCCAGCCCGGCATTTGGCCGGCGGTTAACACAAACTTTGCAAGCTGGGCCGGTCACGCGTAAAATACCGCGCCTTAGGCCCAGCGTGGCCGTTTTCTGAACCGCACAGGACTACATGTCGAAAGACGATTCCATCGAGTTCGAGGGCACCGTCAGCGAGACGCTGCCGAACACCACTTTCCGCGTTCGTCTGGAAAATGGGCACGAAATCATCGCCCACATCTCCGGCCGCATGCGCAAGAACTACATCCGCATCCTCACCGGTGACCGGGTCAAGGTTGAAATGACCCCGTACGACCTGACAAAGGGTCGTATCACCTACCGCATGAAGTAAGCGGTCGGCGCGCTGCGCCATTTCGACAAGGCCAGCCCTGGTTGCTGGCCTTTTGTCATGCCTGCAATCCGGCCCTGCCGGAGGTCATCGTGACCGAACTCACCGTGACGTCGGTCAGCCCTGCTTGCGGCAGATTCGCATCTGCATCCGTGGCGGCATCGTAGGACCCGATCCAGTCCGGATCGCCATCCCCTGCCCCGCCATGAACATGCTCCCGCTGACCGCTCTGCTCGTCGCCCTTGCCGTGTCCGCCAGCGCAGCGCCCGTGCACGCCGCCGATACTCTTTCCACCTCCAGTGACTGCGTCCAGCTGGGCAGCGACCAGCAACTGGTGCGCGCCGGCGCCTCGCGCAACATCCTGCTGCGCAATGGCCAGGACCACTACGTCGTGCATTTCCAGGACGACTGCTCGGCGGCAGGCTACTCGCGGAAACTGAGCTTCGCTACGGACGGCCAGCAGGGTCTGCTGTGCGCTGCCGGCCGCAGCCAGCTGAACACCGATTCCAGCCGCTGCATCGTGTCGCAGATCGAACCAGTTGACGAGGCAACCTTCAAGAAGAAAGCCCGCCAGCGCAGCCGCTGACGTCGCGTACAACAAGGGCGGCCGAAGCCGCCCTTGTCATTTCAGGTCCGCCGAAACCGGCCGGGGGTCAGTTCATTCCACCGTGACCGGCAGCAGGCGCTCCGGTTCGGCCTGGGTTTCGACCACCAGCTCGTCGTCGCGCACATCGATGCTCACCTTGCCGCCGTTGACCAGCTTGCCGAACAGCAGCTCGTCGGCCAGCGGACGCTTGATCCTGTCCTGGATCACCCGGGCCATCGGACGCGCACCCATCAGCGGGTCGAAGCCGTGGTGGGCCAGCCAGTCGCGCGCGGTCGGCGTGGCCGACAGGCTGACGTGCTTGTCCTGCAGCAGCATCTCCAGCTCGATCAGGAACTTGTCGACCACGCGCAGGATGTGCTCGAAGCCCAGCGCCTGGAACTGCACCACCGCGTCGAGGCGGTTGCGGAATTCCGGGGTGAAGCTGCGGCGGATGGTCTCCATCGCGTCGGTGGCGTGGTCCTGCTTGGTGAAGCCGATCGAGCGCCGCGAGGCCTGCGCCGCACCTGCATTGGTGGTCATCACCAGCACCACGTTCTTGAAGTTGGCCTCGCGACCGTTGGTATCAGTCAGCACGCCGCGATCCATCACCTGCAACAGGATGTTGAAGATGTCCGGGTGCGCCTTCTCGATTTCGTCCAGCAGCAGCACGCAGTGCGGCGTCTTGACGATCTTCTCGGTCAGCAGGCCGCCCTGATCGAAGCCGACGTAGCCTGGAGGGGCACCGATCAGGCGGCTGATCGAATGCGGCTCCATGTACTCGGACATGTCGAAGCGGACCAGCTCGATGCCCAGCTGCAGCGCCAGCTGCTTGGTCACCTCGGTCTTGCCAACACCGGTCGGGCCGGCGAACAGGAAGTTGCCGATCGGCTTTTCCGGATTGCCCAGGCCCGAGCGTGCCAGCTTGATTGCCGAGGACAGCGTCTCGATGGCCGGGTCCTGGCCGAAGATCACCATCTTCAGGTTGCGCTCCAGGTGCTGCAGCACATCCTTGTCGGTGGCACTGACCTGCTTGGTCGGGATGCGCGCCATCTTGGCGACGATCGCCTCCACTTCCTCGACGTCGATCAGCTCCTTGCGCTGCCCTTCCGGCAGCAGGCGCTGGCGGGCACCGGCCTCGTCGATCACATCGATGGCCTTGTCCGGCAGCAGGCGGTCGCCGATGTGCTTCACCGACAGGTCCACCGCCGCCTGCAGCGCCTCGTCGGAGTAAGTCACGCCGTGGTGCAGCTCGTACTTGGACTTCAGGCCCTGCAGGATCTCGTAGGTCTCGCCAACGGTCGGCTCGACGATGTCGATCTTCTGGAAGCGGCGGGCCAGTGCCCGGTCCTTCTCGAAGATGCCGCGGTATTCCTGGAAAGTGGTCGAACCGATGCAGCGCAGCTCGCCGGAGGCCAGGGCCGGCTTGATCAGGTTGGACGCATCCATGGTGCCGCCCGAGGCCGAGCCGGCGCCGATGATGGTGTGGATCTCGTCGATGAACAGCACTGCGTTGGGCACCTTCTTCAGCGCGGTCAACACACCCTTCAGGCGCTTCTCGAAGTCGCCACGGTACTTGGTGCCGGCCACCAGCGCGCCCAGGTCGAGCGAATAGATCACCGCGTCGGCAAGCACGTCGGGCACCGAGCCCTCGACGATGCGGCGGGCCAGGCCCTCGGCGATGGCGGTCTTGCCCACGCCGGCCTCGCCCACGTACAGCGGATTGTTCTTGCGGCGACGGCACAGGACCTGGATGGTGCGCTCGATCTCGTCACCACGACCGACCAGGGGATCGATGCGGCCGGACCGGGCCTGTTCGTTGAGGTTGCTGGCGAACTCGGTCAGGGCATCACCCTTCGGCTCACCCTCCCCGCCTTCCATGCGGCCCTCGCCGTCGGAGGAGGAGGACGGCTGCTCGCCTTCCTCGCCCAGCTTGGCGATGCCGTGGGACAGGTAATTGACCACATCCAGCCGGGTCACATCCTGCTGGTTGAGGTAGTAGACGGCGTGGGAGTCCTTCTCGCCGAAGATGGCGACCAGCACGTTGGCGCCGGTGACCTCCTTCTTGCCCGAGGACTGCACGTGGTACACGGCCCGCTGCAGCACGCGCTGGAAGCCCAGGGTCGGCTGGGTATCGCGACCGTCATCTTCGGCCAGGCGCGACACTGAGGCCTCGATGGCCTGCTCCAGCTCCTGGCGCAGGCGTTCGGCGTCGGCACCACAGGCTTTCAGGACGGCCTGGGCGGACGGATTGTCGAGCAGTGCCAACAGCAGGTGTTCGACCGTCATGAACTCATGCCGGGCCTCACGGGCGCGCTTGTAGCACTGGCCGATGGTGTGTTCGAGGTCTTTGCTGAACATGGATTACTCCGGCGGCAGATGGGAACAATATGCGGCCTGACTACGCGATTTCCATCACCCTAGCGGATTGCTGCGTTCAGATGGCGTTAGCACTGCAGAACGCTTGATCTTCGTTCACTCCAGAAGACCTCAACCGGCATGAGCGAACCCTACCTGAGCCGCTGGCGATTGCGGCGTGATGGCCCGGCCATCGAAACGGCCCATGCCCGGCTCTGGCCGGTGCTGACCGCTGCCGGCACGCCGGCGATGCTGAAGATCAGCAGCGAAACCGAGGAACAGAACAGCCACCGCCTCCTGCGCTGGTGGGACGGCGACGGCGCTGCCCGCCTGCTGGCCCACGCCGGGCCGGCGATCCTGATCGAGCGTGCCGGCGGCGACTCGCTGCGGCAACGCTCGATCGAGGGCGACGATGAGGCCTGCACCACGATCCTGTGCCAGGTCCTGCAACGGCTGCACCGGCCACGGAGCGCGCCGCCAGCGGAACTGGTCTGCCTGCGTACATGGTTCGCCGATCTGCTGCAGCCAAGGGCTGCGCTGCCGCCACTGCTGGAACAGTGCAGATCACTGGCGGAGGGGTTGCTGCAGGAAGAGCGCGAGGTCCGGCCCCTGCATGGCGACCTGCACCACGACAACGTGCTCGATTTCGGCGCGCGCGGCTGGCTGGCGATCGACCCGAAGCGGTTGCTGGGCGACCGTGCGTTCGACTACACGACGATGTTCAGCAATCCGGATCTCTGTGGCCCGGGCATCCACGTGGCCACGCGGCCGGAGCGGTTTGCTGCCCGGCTGGAACAGGTCAGCGCACTGGCCGGCCTGGAACGCACGCGCCTGCTGCGCTGGATCGCAGCCAGCGCGGGGCTGTCGGCAGTGTGGTTCTGGGATGGCGGCGACCCGGCCGACGTGGACGAGGCGGTGGCGCGGATGGCGCTGGAGGCGCTGGCGGAGAGCTGAGACCCGCGCTTGGCAGGTGCCTACCTTGCTGGGGGCGCTCCATCCACGATCGATACAGGCCTCTGCTTTGGTAGGTGCCCACCTTGGTGGGCACACTGGGTCCGGGATCGTTGTGCCCGGACGCGAATCGGCAGCCGGTCAGGCCTTTTCCATTGTGCACAGCAGCGGATGCTGGTTCATCCGCGAGTACTCGTTGACCTGGGCAACCTTGGTCTCGGCTACTTCGCGGGTGAAGACACCGCAGACGCCGCGGCCGCGGGTATGAACGTGCAGCATCACCTGGGTGGCCTTGTCCAGGTCCATGCTGAAGAACTGCTGCAGCACATCCACCACGAAATCCATCGGGGTGTAGTCGTCGTTGAGCAGCATCACCTGGTAGAACGGCGGCGGCGCCACTTCCGGGCGCGCGGGCTCTACGGCAACGCCGTGCTCGTGCTGGGAATCGGGGGAGGACTCATGGGGCATCCATCCATTATAGGGGCTCGGGCAGGCCTGCGTCGGCCCGCCGCAGATTGGACGGCACGCACGCCCACCGTCACAATTGCACCCTCTCCCAACACTGTTTCACAGGATCTTCATGAAAAGGACCCTTCTTCCCGCCCTGCTGATCGCGCTGGCCGCTGCCGGCTCTGCCACTGCCGCAACCAGCGCCGACAAGTCCGTGGCCCGCCATCTGGACAAGCTGGGCTATACCTACGAAGTCGACGAGGATGGCGACTACCGCATGGTGTTCGACGTCGAGGGTGACCGCACCCAGATGGTCTACGTGCGCTCGGCGGTGGAGGATTTCGGCAGCCACAACATCCGTGAGATCTGGTCGCCGGCCTACAACGCCAAGACCAAGCAGTTCCCGGTGGCCGTGGCCAACCGCCTGCTGGAGGATTCGCAGGACGCCAAGATGGGGGGCTGGGTAAAGCAGGACACCACCGCCATGTTCGTGGTCAAGATCGACGCCGATGCCACCCCGGACCAGCTCAGCGACGCCATCGATGCGGCCATCCGCACCGCCGACGCGATGGAGCTGGAGCTGACCAAGAAGGACGAGTTCTGAGTTGAACGCCACGCCGGACCCGCGCTGGGCACCGCACGCCACCGTCGCCACGGTAGTGGTTGACGGCGGCCGCGTGCTGCTGGTCGAAGAGACCATTGAAGGCCGCCAGGTGCTGAACCAGCCGGCCGGCCACCTCGAGCCAGGCGAAAGCCTGGCCGAGGCAGCCCTGCGCGAGACCCGGGAGGAAACCGGCTGGACCGTGCAGTTGACCCATTTCATCGGCTGCTACCAGTGGACTGCCGGCGACGGCACCGCCTTCCTGCGCTTCTG
The DNA here is from genome assembly GCF_037079935.1 of Stenotrophomonas maltophilia group sp. Smal12. Taxonomy (NCBI): domain Bacteria; kingdom Pseudomonadati; phylum Pseudomonadota; class Gammaproteobacteria; order Lysobacterales; family Lysobacteraceae; genus Stenotrophomonas; species Stenotrophomonas maltophilia group sp. Smal12. The sequence continues at coordinate 60,138 of NZ_JBAWUK010000009.1, forward strand.
CTACGCAGCACACCCGGTCTCGCACGACCCGGCCCAACCACTGGACACCGGCATCGACCGCGCGCTGTGGCTGACCCCGGCCGAGCTGCAGGCCGCCGGCGAGCGCCAGCGCAGCCCGCTGGTCTGGCAGGTGGTGGCGGATTACCTGGGTGGCCAGCGCCATCCGCTTTCGCTGGTCCGGGAGGTCGCATGAGCACGCCGCGCGTGATGGTGGGCGTATCGGGTGGTGTCGACTCTTCGGTCGCCGCCTGGCGCCTGGTCCAGCAGGGCGAGGCCGTGGCCGGCCTGTTCATGCAGAACTGGGCCGACGACGGCAGCGGTGACTGCCGTGCCGAGGATGACCGCCGCGATGCGGTCGCCGTATGCGGCCTGCTCGGTATCCCGTTCCACTTCCGGGACTTTTCCAGCGAGTACTGGCAGGGCGTGTTCGAGCACTTTCTGGCCGAATACGCCGCTGGCCGCACGCCGAACCCGGACGTGCTGTGCAACCGTGAAGTGAAGTTCAAGCATTTCCTGGATGCCGCCCGCGAGCTGGGCGCCGAGCGCATCGCCACCGGCCACTATGCGCGGGTGACCCAGCGCGGCCACCAGTGGCTGCTGCTGCGCGGTGCCGACCGCTCCAAGGACCAGAGCTACTTCCTGCACCAGCTGGGCCAGGAGCAGCTGGCGGCCACCCTGTTCCCGATCGGCGACCTGGAGAAGACCGACCTGCGACGGATTGCGCGCGACGTCGGCCTGCCGACCCACGCCAAGAAGGATTCCACCGGCATCTGCTTCATCGGCGAGCGGGATTTCCGCGAATTCCTCGGCCGCTACCTGCCGGCCAGGCCCGGCCAGATCCTTGACCCGGCCGACGGCAGCGTGATCGCCGAACATCCGGGCGTGTTCTATTTCACCCTGGGCCAGCGCGAGGGCCTGAACATCGGCGGCGTACGCGGCCGCCCGGCCGCACCGTGGTACGTGGTCGGCAAGGATGTGGCCAGCAACGTGCTGTACGTCGACCAGGATCGCGACAGCCCATGGATGCTGTCCGAGCGCCTGCGCTCGGAGCCGGCGCATTGGATCTCGGGCTCGCCACCCGCGCGACGCTTCGAATGCACCGCCCAGACCCGCTACCGCCAGCCCGATGAGCCGTGTACGGTCGACGTGCTGGACGATGGCAGCGTGCTGGTCACCTTCGCGCGCCCGCAGCGTGCCGTTACCCCCGGTCAATCGCTGGTGCTGTATGACGGTGAGGTGTGCCTGGGTGGCGCGGTGATCGCCGCCACCGATGCGCCGCTGGAACAGCGCCTGCGCACCACCCCCTCCCCTTTTGAGGTAACCGCTGCATGAGTTTCACTGTCGACGACCGCGTCCTGGCCTTGGCCGGCATTGCCCAGGCCCTGCAGCAGGTACGCCGCATCGCCGATACCGGCCATTCCGACGCCGCCGCCGTGCGCACCGCCGTGGACAGCGTGTTCCGTGTCGATGCGTCCTCGCCGCAGGCGGTGTTCGGTGACCGCCATGCACTGAAGGCCGGGCTGCGCCTGCTGCACAACTATTTCCGCAACCAGGGCCAGGATCCGATCCTGCCGAAACTGGCGCTGTCGGTGCTGCAGCTGGAGCGCCGCTTTGTTCAGGATGGCGCCACCGTGAACAAGGTTGCTTCGGGCATCGAGCGTGCCCAGCTCCAGGCCACCGAACTGGGCGACAGCGGCCACCCGGATGTGCTGGCCAGCCTGGGAAGCCTGTACGCGGACACCATCAGCCACCTCAAGCCGCGGGTGATGGTGCAGGGCAACCCGCACTACCTGGGCCAGGCCGGCGTGGTGGCCGAGATCCGTGCCCTGCTGTTGGCCGCGGTGCGCTCGGCAGTGCTGTGGCGCCAGCTGGGCGGCAGCTACTGGGACTTCCTGTTCGGCCGCAAGGCGATGATCGAGGCCGTGGACCGGCAGCTGGCGTAAGGGTGTGGGGTCAGAGCCCTTTTCCACGAAAAGGGATCCGACCCCGCCGCTGCCTACCCAGGGGTCGGATCCCTTTCCGGCACGGAAAGGGCTCAGACCCCGAAGCCGCCAAGCGCCGGAAAACCGGCGCATTCAGAATGCACTTCCAAGCACATCGACGTTAAAGAGAAAGGGGGTACGGCCGATACATCCTCCGTGCACCTCCCGAGAACGTCCATGTACTCACGCATTTTCATCCGTCTGGCCGCCCCCCTGGCTCTGACCCTGCTGCTCCCCTTCGCCATCGGTTTCGAGTGGCCGGCCGCCCTGCGCTGGGCGATCCTGACCACGATGACGCTGAGCTGGCTCGGCTTTGCGTGGTGGACCACCCGCGCCCAGGCGCATCGTTCCCCGGAACATGCCCGTGTCCTGCGTGAGCAGGACCAGCTGCTGACCGAACTGCGCAACTTCGTCGGCAACGAAATCGACGGTTCGCGTGGTGAAGTGGAACGCGCCCGCGACCTTATCCGCCAGGCGGTCTCCAGCCTGGGCGGCAGCTTCGATGCGATGAACCGCAAGTCGCGCCAGCAGAGCCAGGCGCTGTCGCGCATCGTCGACCGCGCCGGCGATGAAGGCAATGCCGGCCTCGACGTTGCCCGTTTCGCCCAGCACGCCAGCCACCGCATGGAACAGCTGGTGGAAGCGCTGGAACAGGTGAGCGGCCAGAGCAGCACCACCGTGCAGCACATCGACCAGATGGCACAGCACCTGGATGGCATCTTCGCGCTGCTGGAAGACGTCAAGTCGATCGCCGACCAGACCAACCTGCTGGCGCTGAACGCCGCCATCGAAGCCGCGCGTGCCGGTGAAGCCGGCCGAGGCTTCGCGGTGGTCGCCGACGAAGTGCGCAACCTGTCCGAGCGCTCGACCACCTTCAACGAGCAGATCCGCAAGCTGGCGCACAGCTCCAAGGACGCCATCGCCAAGGTGCGCGAGACGGTCTCGCACATGGCCTCGCGTGACATGGACCGCTCCCGCGAAGCGCGCCAGGAAGCGGCGGCAATGCTCGACAACGTCGCGCAGATCAATGCCTCGCTGGGCGACGGCATGCGCGAAGTGTCCGAGTGCGCCCGCGCGATCGATGGCAGCGTGGCTGAAGCCGTGCGCGCCCTGCAGTTCGAAGACATCGCCACCCAGGCGCTGGGCGGCGTGCACACCCACCTGGACCGCCTGACCGCGATCAACCGCGAAGCGGTGGCCCTGCAGGAGCTGCTGCACCGCAATGGCGGCGTGTTCGACGAGGAGATCGCCAGCGCCCTGCAGCGCACCGGCAACCGCCTGCGCGAACTGCGCAGCGAATGGGAACGCCCGCCGCACAAGCCGGTTGCCCAGCAGAGCATGGGTGCCGGCACGGTAGAGCTGTTCTGATCCTGATGTCCGCTGCCCTCGCCGGCAGCCCGCAAGGCCCCGGTTCGTCCGGGGCCTTTGCCTGTAACCCGCCGCTGGATGCATCCTGTACGCGCACCATGACCCTGATCCGCGCCCTGCCCGCCCTCACCGACACCGAGCGCCCGCGCAACGCGAGCGTGCGTGAGCAGCTGCAAAAGCTGGAAGAGGTCGCCCGCGAGGAAATCTGCGAGCTGCAGCAGCTGGCGGACGCGCGCCCGGCGCCATCGCCGGCGGACGACGAGCTGTTGGGGCTGGCGTGGGACCTGGGGTTGGATGGCGAAGCCCTGAAGTAGATCCACGCCCTGCGTGGGTGGGGCATCCCGCATGGCATGATTGCCCGGTCCCGTCCATGGAAGACCTATGGCCATCACCCTGATCGCACTCGTGCTGTTGGAGACCGTCCTCCTGATGGCCTGGGTGGCCGGCTATTTCAGCTGCGGCATCACCCTGTTCAACGAACGCATCGCGGCGCCGCCGGCCATGCAGGCCCGGCTCTCGCTGGGCAGCCTGGAGCGTGACCTGCCGCAGGACAAGTGGCTGCGGCTGGCCTTCCATGCGCTGCCCGATGGCAGCATGGCGTTCCGCGAGAGCTTCGCGCCGAGCTTCGGCCTGCGCTACTTCCCGGTGATGCGTGGACGCATCGTGCTCAACGCACGGCGGCACGAGGTGCGGGTGATCGGACTGTGCAGCTGGTTCGTGGCCATCCTGTCGCTGCTGCTGTTGCCGCTGGTGGCGATGCGCCCGATGGTGGCGCCCATGCTGCTGGTGCTGCCACTGTTCCTGGCCAGCTATCTGGTGCAGAAGCGGCGCTATGCGGCCATTGTCGAGGCGCTGCGCATGCAGTTGAAGGCGGAGTTTCCGAAATAGATCCACGCCACGCGTGGACGATGCCCCGCCATGCCAGCATTTCCGACTGTTTGCATGGACCGTGAACCATGCGCCCTTCATCGTGAAGGGGCCGATTGGGGTTCAGATCAAACCAGCCCGATGACCAGCGCCCTTCTCTGCCTCTCAGTAGCTTTGCAGCTTCCGGCAACCCCTGTCCCATTGACCGTGGATCCCGATTCCCTTGAGGCACTTCAGCAGGCGCTGAAGACGTTTGGAGCGTTCCAGCAGCCCTACTCCGCTCCGATCGATGCGTACGATCCTGAAGCGGGTGTGATCGATGCAGCAGTTGAAGTGTCCGCGGGGTGCGTGCAAGACGGCCCGCCAGTCATCATCCTTGACGATGATGCCGAACAGGCGCCGCGACGTTATCTGATCCTTGAAGCCCCGTGGCATGAGCTTCCAACGGGCGCCTTGTTGCTTGTCTCCGGAAGCAAGGCAAGCGCCATTCCGGGCGAGGAATCGAACCTGGAGCTTGCACGGGCCGAGAGCATGCTGACATTCCTCGACCTGCTGCCGGAAGATCCGGAGGGCCGGGACCACCCGGAGACCGTCTCGGCAGTCGTGGATACCGATACTTCCGCCCTCTTCACGACGAGCCTTCTGGATCAACTGCAAACCAGTACTCCAGGCTCGCCTGTTGCTGACACCATGCTGACGCTCTGGAAAGGCAGGTTCCCGGACGCATTGCTGGCACTGTGGCAGCGCGACGGTCTTGCGCGCTATCACGATGATCGACTGGCTTTGGTGAACCCTGCGGGGTACGAATCGGTGCTCGCCGACCTTCTGGCGGGCAGCCCTCTATGGGGCAAAGATGATTTCCATGTCTATGCGATCTCGCCATTCGGCCAGATGCTGATCTGTGGCGAGCGAACCGGAGTCGAACTCACGCTTGAACCCCACGAAGGTTACCTATGCGCGCCTGCAACACTGACTCTTCCAGCAAGCAACATCGACCGCGACAGACGCCTGCACGACTTCCTGCTTGCATTGGATGCTGCCGAACTGGATGTTCTGGCCGAGGACGGGGAGCCAATGTTCTGGCGAGCCCGTGAGATGTTGGGGCCGCTGGGCGACGGAGAGATTTACAGCTCGAAGGAGCCGGTGTCAGAGCACGGCTGGCGGGCTAGGTAGCCTGGTAAAACGCAAGGCGCTGGATGTGCTCGCAGAGCTTGCGCAGCGTCGCTGACGGCGGACACATCAACGGGCGAACCAGCGTGCACGCCGACCAAGGTCGGCAACTACCTGATGCTGGCTCTTTGAGTAGATCCACGCCATGCGGCAACCGTGCCGACCAACGGTCGGCACCTACCAGCGGCGGGTGGTCAGCGCACCAGCACTGCTTCGCTGCTGGCGTCGGTGCGCATCGGTAACGGACGCTGCTGACGCAGCCACTGCGCCAGGTCACGCGGGCTGAGCGGGCGCGAGTACAGGTAACCCTGGATCTCGTCGCAGCCCTGGCGGCGCAGCATGTCTTCCTCCTGGTGCGTCTCCACGCCCTCGGCCACCACCTTCATGCCCAGCGCGTGGCCCAGGTGCACGATGGCCTGGGTCACTTCGGCCGTGCCCGAATCGTGCAGCATGCCCTGCACGAAACTACGGTCGATCTTCAGCCGCCCGACCGGGAAGCGGTTGAGGTAGTTGAGGTTGGAGAAGCCGGTACCGAAGTCGTCCACCGCCAGCGGCACGCCGTGCCGTTCGAGCACGTCGAAGCAGTGGCGCAGGATGTCGGTGTCACGGATCAGCGCCGATTCGGTCAGCTCCAGCTCCAGCCGCTGCGGCGGCCAGCCGTGGGCATGGCAGATCTCGATCACACGTTCGGCGAAGCCACGGTCGCGCAGCTGCACCGCCGACACGTTGACCGCGATGCGGTCGAAGTGCAGTCCAGCCCGGTCCCAGGCGGTTGCCTGACGGCAGGCTTCGTTCAGTACCCAGTCGCCGATGCGTACGATCTCGCCGCATTTCTCGGCGATGGGAATGAACTCGGCCGGGCTGCAATAGCCGATGCCGGGGCGATGCCAGCGCAGCAGTGCTTCGATTGCCGGCGGCTCGCCCTGGTGGGCATGCAGCAGCGGTTGATAGGCCAGGCTGAACTCCTCGCGCTCGATCGCACCGTGCAGCGCGTGCTCGAGCTCCAGCCTGCGCTGGATGCGGGCCAGGGCATCCTGGCTGTAATACTGGTAGGTGTTGCGTCCGGCTTCCTTGGCCGCGTACATCGCGGCGTCGGCAGCGCGCAGCAGTGAATCGAAATCGGTCTGCGCATCACCCAGCATCGCGATGCCGACACTGGCACCGACCTTCAGCGTGGTCTCGCCACGGCGCAGCGGCTCGGCCAGCGAGGCGATCAGCTTGCGGGCGACATGTCCCGCATCCTCGGGCTCAGCCAGGTCGCGCAGTACGACGATGAACTCGTCGCCGCTGAAACGGCCAAACAGATCATTGTTGCGCAGGTTCTGGTGCAGGCGGGTCGCGGCAGCCTTCAGCAGCGCATCACCCGTGGCGTGGCCGAAGCTGTCGTTGATGGTCTTGAAGCCGTTCAGGTCGATGAACAGCATCGCCAACGAGGTGCCGCGATCACGCGCCTCCTCGATGGCCTCGGCGGTCTGTTCGCCGAGCAGCACGCGATTGGGCAGGCCGGTCAGCAGGTCGTAGTGGGCCAGCAGTTCAATGCGCTCGTTGGCCTCGCGCTCGCGGGTGATATCACGGAAAAGCACCACGAAGCGCGGCGGCAGTCCGTCACGACGATCCAGCTCGATCAGCACCTGCACCCAGACACGCAGGCCGGACTGGCGGTAGAAGCACAGGTCCAGCTGCTCGGGCAGGCCGCCGTTGGCGATGCGGGCCAGTGCCGCCTCGAACGCATCGCGCGAGTCTTCGGTATACAGCGCCATCGCCTGATCGAGGGTGATCGGCTCCTTGCGCAGGCCGTGGATGCGATAGCATTCCTCGGTCCATTGCATGCTCCGGGTCTGCACCTCGATCTCGCAGCCGCCGATGCGGCCCAGCGCGGAAACCCGGTTCAGCAGTTCGGTGCGCCAGCGAATCAACGCGTCGGTCTGGTGCTGTTCGGTGATGTTCTGCACCTGGCCGAGCAGGCGCTTGGGCTGCCCGTCCATGTCCAGCAGCGGCTGCATCCACAGCCGCAGGTGCTGTGATGGCTCATGGCCACGGGTCAGCTCCAGCTCGAGATTGGCGGCACGACCATCGCGCCACAGCCGCCGCCATGCCGCACGCAACGCGCCACGCGAGCGCGGATGCAGCTGCTTCAGCCAGCGCCGCTGGCCGGGCACGGCGCCGTGCTCCAGCGCCAGCAGCGATCGCAGTTCCGGCGACCACCAGAAGTGCCCGCTGTTGGGGTCGAACGACCAGCTGCCCATGCTGGCGATGCGCTGGGCCTCGCTCAGGTGCAGCTGCTGTTCCTGCAGCAGCGATTCGAGCTGCTTCTGCTGCTCGATATCGGTATGCGTGCCGACCATGCGCAGCGGCTGGCCATCAGCGGTGCGCGCGACCACGCGGCCGCGATCCAGCACCCAACGCCACTGGCCATCGGCCTGGCGGAAGCGGAACTGTGCACTGTACTGCTCACTGCGCCCGCGCAGGTGCTCGTCGAGCGCGGCACGCACCTGGTCGATGTCCTCGCTGTGCACGCGCGACAGCAGTTCGGTGGCCGTCTCGTCGCCCAGCGCCGGCGTGCGCGCCACCCGGTCACTGGGGATGTCCCAGTCCCACAGGCTATGACCGGCGCTGTCCAGTGCCAGTTCCCAGCGCCCACCCCCATCGACCGGCACCGGCTCGGGAATGCTCAGGGTGAACGCCAGCAGGTTGCCGGCACCGTCATGCACGGCGCGCAGGTGGCCGTCGTAGTGGCCGCGCGGGCCGCCTGGCAGCGTGCAGGGCACGATGCCGCCATCGGCGGCCATCAGGCGTAGATCTTCCAGCATTGGCGCATAGGCAGCCACGGTGGCCGGCAGGCCATGCTCGCGCGCGGCCGGATTGGCCGCCAGCGGGCGCCCGGTACGGTCGACGATGACCAGCGCCGACGCAAGCGGGTGCTGCAGCAGGCTGGCGATGATCCCTTGGTCCACGCGATCTTGCTCCGGATGACTCGCCCGTCAGCGGGGCACGCAGTGGTTAACGGCGCCTGCGGCGGATAATTGAGTGGTGACGGCACGCTGCGGGGTAAGATGACCGGCGCCCCTTTCACCCTCCCCGTCCATGCCCGCAGAACCGACCGGCAACGCCCCAGTTCCCGACCCGCGGATGGCGCAGGCGCTGAGCCGTGACCGGCGACGGGTGGTGTTGAGCTACCTGGTGATGGCGCTGGCCTGGATGATCTCCACCGACAGCGTGGTGCAGGCGCTGGTGCCCGATCCGCAGCAGGCGGCCCTGTGGCAAGGCCTGAAGGGCTCGTTCTTCGCCCTGGCCAGCGCGGGCCTGCTGTACCTGCTGCTGCGCCCGCTGGCCGAGCACGTGCTGCATACCCACGCCCGCCAGCAGGCCTCGGAGCTGCGCCTGCGGCAGATGTTCGAGGGCAACCCCGGCCCGATCCTCGTCTATGACCTGGACACATTGGCGATCCTCGACGCCAACCCAGCCGCCTGCACCGCTTTCGGCTGGGAGCGCGATGAGCTGCTGGAACAGACCATCGACGCCTTGTGGCCACCCGGCCAGGGCCAGGCGCTGCAGGCCAAGCTGGAGGCGATCCGCGAGGCGCCCGACGAGCTGTGCATCCTGCGCGCGCAGCTGCAGCTGCGCGATGGCGCGCTGCGGCAGATGGAACTGCGCTCCAACGCGATCAGTTACGACGGTCACAATGCGCGCCTGCTGATCGCCATCGATCGCACTGCCGAGGACCTGGCCCAGCTGCGTCGCGACCAGGCGCTGGCACGGGTGGAAGAAGCCCACGAACTGGCCCGCATCGGCGCCTGGGAGCTGGACCCGTCCACCGGGCTGGGCCGCTATTCCAACCAGGTCTATCGCCTGCTCGGCCGCCGCCCGCCCGAAGCCCGCCGCTGGCACCGCTTCGACGAACTGCTGGTGCCGGCCGACCCGGCCACCGCCACCCAGACCGAGCAGCTGCTGGCCGAGCTGTGCTCCGGCGAGCCGGTACAGGTGGACGTGCTGCTGCCGCTGCTGTCGATGGACGGGCGCGCGCTGATGGTGCACCTGCGTGCCGCCAGTGGTCTCGATGAGGCTGGCCGCAACCGCGTGCTCGGCACGCTGCAGGACGTGACCGAACGCGAGCAGTCGCGGCGACTGCTGCGCGAGCGCGAGGAGCAGTTCCGCGAGCTGGTGCGGGTACTGCCCGACGGCGTGGTGATCCTCTCCGACGAACATGTGTTGTACGCCAACGCCTGGGCCGCCGGCCTGTTCGGCTACGGCAGCCATACCCTGCTGGGCGAGCCCTTGTCGGCGCTGGTCGCTGCCGCAGACCTGCCGCGGGTGCGCAGCCAGCTGCGTGCCGGCCAGCCGCACCTGGGACCAGGCCACAGCAGCGTGGTGGCCATGCAGCGCGGCGACGGCCGCAGCTTCCATGCCGGCCTGGCGGTGGGCGACGTGCGCTACGGTGGCCGCGACTGCAAGCTGCTGATCGTGCGCGACCTCAGTGATTCCGAGCGCATCCGCAGCGCGCTGGAAACCAGCAACCGCGAACTGCAGGCGATGGCCGGGCGGCTGTTCTCGCTGCAGGAGGACGAACGTCGTGCGATTTCGCGCGATCTGCACGATGACATCGGCCAGGCCATCACCGCGATCAAGCTGTCGGCGCACGCGGCGCTGGAAGAGGACGATCCGCAGCGGCGTGGGCAGGATCTGGCGCAGATCGTCAGCCTGGCCGACACCACCGTGGCCAAACTGCGCGACATCTCCACCCTGCTGCGCCCCCCGCAGCTGGATGCACTGGGCCTGGAGGCAGCACTCAGCTGGCAGGCGCGGGTTCTGTTCCGCTCCTCGCCGGTGGAGCTGCTGGCCGAGATCGAGCCGTTGCCGCATCGCCCCGACAACAGCATCGAACAGGCCTGCTTCCGCATCGCACAGGAAAGCCTGACCAATGCGCTGCGCCATGCGCGCGCCAGCCAGGTCCTGCTGCAGCTGCGCGATGTCGGCCAGCGCGGCCTGCACCTGCAGATCCGCGATGACGGCGAAGGCTTCGATCCGGACGGCCCGCGCGGCCTGGGCCTCATCGTGATGCGCGAGCGCGCACAGAGCGTCGGTGGCCACGTGCGGATTGAATCCGCGCATGGCGAAGGCACCCTGGTCGATGTCCACCTCCCCTACCAGGCGGCCAGCAGGGCTGCCGTCGATTCACCGGAATACTGAACCATGTGGAATCCCAACCTGCCCCCGGTCAGCATCGATGACGCTCCCGACCGCCTTGGCGCCGGCAACCCCGAGCTGCAGGCAATGGTTGCCGAGGCAGCCTCAGGCGGCATCGCACTGATGCTGATGCACGTGGACATCGACCATTTCGCATCGGTCAATGAAAACATGAGTGCCGAAGTGGGCGACCAGGCGCTGGTGCTGGTGGCACAGCGCCTGCAGTCCTACCTGCGCGGGCGCGGCAAGTTGTGGCGACATGGCAGCGACGAGTTCCTGATCGCGGTGCCGCGCACCGCCGATCTGCCGTTGCCGGAGGATTTCGCCGAGGAGATCCGCCAACAGATGGAGCTGCCGTTGTCGGTGCTGCCGTACACGTTGTTCATGACCGGCAAGCTGGGCGTGAGCCTGTGCCCGGAACATGCCAGCAGCACCTCGCGCCTGCTCGACCATGCCGAGGATGCGCTGTACCAGGCCGCCCGCGAAGGCGGCAATGCCGTGCGCATCCATGCGGTGGACACCCCGCCAAGCGCGCACAGCGAGAGCATCATCGCGCGCCAGATCGTCGATGCCATTCCCAATGGCGAGCTGAAGCTGCGCTACCAGCCACTGGTAAGCGCGCGCGACGGCCACGTGGTGGGCATGGAAGCGCTGCTGCGTTGGCAGTCGCCGACCCTGGGCATGCTGGTGCCGGAGCGCTTCATGCGCACCGCCGAACGCCTGGGGATCATCGTGCAGATCGGCACCTGGGTGCTGGAAGGCGCCTTGAAGCAGGCGCGGCTGTGGCGCGACCAGGGCTTCGATGACTTCACCATCGCAGTGAACGTGTCCACCCTGCAGCTGCTGCGGCCGAACTTCTTCGCCGAAGTGATGTCACTGCTGCAGGCGGCGGGCGTACCGGCGCACATGCTGACGCTGGAGATCAACGAGAGTGCGCTGACCAACAACGTCAATTTCGTCCACGAAACGCTGGCCAACCTGCGCAATGAAGGCATCAGCCTGAGCCTGGACAACTTCGGTACCGGCGACTCCAGCCTCAGCGCGCTGGTGCGCTACCCGGTGGACAAGCTGAAGATCGACCGCAGTTTCATCAAGAGCGCGCCGGCCGGCAATCGTGAAGCGGCCATCGCCCGCGCGATCATCGCCATGGGCCACCAGCTGGGCATGACCGTGATCGCCAACGGCGTGGAATCGCAGGCGCAGCTGGGCTTCCTGCGCCGCAACGACTGCGACGTGTTCCAGGGCTACCTGTTCGGCGAACCGATGTCGGCCGATGCCGCCGGCATGACCCTGCGCCGCCGCTACCTGCGCCCGGAAGCCTTCGCCGAGACGCGCCCGGACCGGACGCTGCTGCTGCTGGATGATGAGGAAAACGTGCTGCGCTCGCTGGTGCGCCTGTTCCGCCGCGACGGCTACCGCATCCTGGCCGCCGGCAACGTGCGCGATGCGTTCGACCTGCTGGCGATCAACGACGTGCAGGTGATCCTGTCCGACCAGCGAATGAGCGACATGAGCGGCACCGAGTTCCTGGGCCGGGTGAAGATGCTGTACCCGGATACGATCCGCCTGGTGCTGTCGGGCTACACCGATCTGAACACGGTGACCGATGCGATCAACCGCGGCGCGATCTATCGCTTCCTGACCAAGCCGTGGAACGACGACGAGCTGCGCAAGCACATCCACCAGGCGTTCCGCACGTACGAGGAACAGCGCCGCAGCAATGCCGGCCCGGCGCCGGTGGAGAGCGGAGATGGCGGCGAGGAGCGCCCATTGCGGTAACCATCCCCTCTGGTAGAGCCGGCCGCTGGCCGGCTGCTCTGGATATCGGGTTCAATGAGGTTGCCGGCCAGCGGCCGGCACTGCCAGAAGCGGTCAGCGCGGCTGCTTGACCGGCAGCACCACGCGGAAGCGCGAGCCCACGCCGGGCGTGCTGTCCAGATCGATGCGGCCGTGGTGCTTGTTGATGATGCTGTAGGAGATCGACAGGCCCAGGCCGGTGCCACTGCCCACCGGCTTGGTGGTGAAGAACGGATCGAAGATGCGCTGGCGCAGTTCCGGCGAGATGCCACCGCCGGTATCTTCGAACTCGACCCAAACGTGATCGCCATCAACGCCGGTACGCACCGTGATCGTGCCGCGCTCGGCGATGGCATGGCCGGCGTTGAGCAGCAGGTTCATGTAGACCTGGTTCAACTCCGATGGCAGGCACTCCACCAGGGGCAACTGGCCGAACTCGCGCACCAGGGTGACCTTGTACTTGAGTTCGTTCCAGATGATGTTGATGGTCGATTCCAGGCCCGCGTGCAGGTCGACCAGCTTCCACGACTCGTCGCGGCCGGAATACGAGAAATCCTTCAGGTCGCGCACGATGCGGGTGACCCGCTCGATGCCTTCACGCGATTCCGCCATCAGCTGCGGCAGGTCGCGGCTGATGAAATCGATATCCAGACGGTCACGGATATCATCGATTTCCGGAATCAGCGCTTTCGGGTCCGGTGCGCGCAGGGCGCGCTCGTAGGCTTCGATCACGGTGAACAGGCTGCGCAGGTATTCCTGCAGGCTGCCCAGGTTGGAGTGCACGTAACCGATCGGGTTGTTGATCTCGTGCGCGACGCCGGCGGCCAGCTGGCCGATCGACGCCATCTTCTCCGACTGCAGCAGCTTTTCCTGGGTGCCATTGAGGCGCAGGTAGGCCTGGCGCAGTTCGGCATGGCGCTGCTGCAGCTCGCGTTCGTAGTCTTCCTGCCCTTCGATGTGGCGGAACAGGGCGAGGAAATGCCCCTGGCCGACCGGACCATGGTGGTACAGATGGGCGATGACCACGCCCTCGCCCAGCGGCAGGCTGCCATTCCAGTGACCATGCTGGCGAGCCTGTTCCAGCGCATCGGGCGGCAGCAGTTCGCGCAGGCGCTGCGGCGGCGGCAACCCGCCGTCCTCGCCACTGGCCAGCAGGTTCTGTGCGGCCGGATTGGCCAGGGCCACCCGCCCGTCATCGGTGAACAGCAGCAGGCCTTCGCGCAGGCGCTCAAGCAGGGCCTGCAGCACCGGCTGCGGCGGAAGGGGGGCGGTAACCAGGGCGTTGGCAGCGGACACGGCGACTCGGGACGTTCGAACAGGCGCCCAATATACGCGGTCATGCAGCGGGCTTCAGCCCGCCGTGAGGGGTTATGCGACCGCCGTCGCCTCAGGCGACGGCGAGGGGCCGGCCGATGCTGACCGTGTGCGACTGGCCCTTGGCATCGTAGGCCGAGGCGTCTTCGGTGCGGCCGAGCTGGCGCAGCGCCCAGTTCACCTCGCGGCGGCGGCGCGACAGCAGCACGCCGTTGGCCCGGTTGCGCTCGGCCAGTTCCTGCAGCTGTTCGCCCTCGCCCACCGGTGGCGCGCCTTCCAGCGCACGCAACGCTTCCAGCTTGGCGCCGGTAGCCCGGATCAGGGCGTGCACGTCGTGCTCGACCAGGGCCTGGCGTTCAACGTCCAGGGCCTGGGCGAGACGCTGCAGCGGCTCGCTCATCGCCGCAGTCATCCGTGCAGCTGCTGGTCCAGATCGAGCATGCGCGATGCGATCGCGTCCGGATTGATCTTGTAGGTGCCGTTCTGCAGCGACTCGCGCACGGCGGCCACGCGCTGGGCGTCGATCGCCGGGGCGGTGGTCAGCTCGCGCTCGATGGCCTGCAGATTGGTGGCCTCGCCGGTCAGGCGCAGGCTGTCGGCCGCCTCGACCGGGCGCGCCGCCGCATCGGTGCTGACACCGGGCTTGTTGGCCGGGGTCGTCACGCTGCGCAGTGCCTGGGGGACCTGCAGGTTGCCGTCGATTTTCTGGCTCATGGGGTGTCCTGGAGTTGCCGTTCACAAGGGATAACGGCCGCAGGGCCGTGATCTTTAGCGATATTTTGCGGTAATTCAACGCGCCACGATTACGTCACCTGCGGCATCGACCGTGCCTTGCACGATCCGCCGCGAGGACAGGTTCTCGACCGAGACCCGTTCGTTCTCACCGGCATCACCCATCGCACGGCCGGCAATGCGGACCTCGACCGAGCCGCGACGCGACACCAGGGCCACATTGTCTCCTCGCTTGATGAGACGCTGCACCACCAGATCGTTGTTCGACAGCAGGGCTCCGGCCTGCAACGGACGGCGGGCGACGCGGCCGATCGCTGCATTGGGATCGGACAGCACCGCGCCGGCAATCCGGGCAGCGTCACGCTGGGCAGTGGTGATATCGGCGGCAGTGAGGGTTTCTCCAGTGCCGATTCCGCGGTTGAGCACCAGTACGGTCTGGTTGCGCCGCACCTTTACCGGCACGAACAGGCGCCAGCCGCCCGCGTCCGGACAGCTGACTTCCACCGTGGTGTTGGCGGTGGGCTGCACCTGTAACGCCCCCCCGCACTTCGGCAGGCGCAGCGCATCGGCCACCTGGGCCTCGCCCTCGCTGCCCGCCGGCAGCGTCGACAAGGCCGCCGCGCGGATGCTTGCCACCGGCTGCCAGTCGGCGGCAGCCGCCCACGGCGAGGCCACGGCCAGCGCGATGGCGAATAGAGATGTGACCCGGCACATGGCGCCTCCTTCAATCGGCAAGAGCTGGCCCAGGTGCGTGCAAGGGGTGTGCCAGAGGGGCACTTGTAGAGTCAGGCCATGCTCGACCGCTTTGCGCCCAACAGCCAGCCGAGCATCGCTCGAGGCTACAAGAGCCTCGGTCGAACATGGCGCGACAACACAATTGCGGTGTGGAGCGCGCAGTGGCAGAGCGCCCTCAAGTTTGGCACCCAACGCGCCGATACAGCAGCCATGTCCCATGACCTGCTCAACCGGATCGACCAGCGGACCCGCCTGGCCGGCCACAACCGCCTGGCGCTGCTGCTGTTCCGTCTCGGCGGACGTCAGCTTTTTGGCGTCAATGTCTTCAAGGTGCAGGAAGTCCTGCGGCGCCCCGAGCTGTTCCAGGTACCCGGCCTGCCCAGCCAGTTCGCCGGCGTGGCCGACGTGCGCGGCCGCTCGGTGCCGGTGCTGGACCTGGGCCTGGCCATCGGCCACCCCGAACGTGAGCCCGATGCCGATACCTCGCCGGGTTACCTGGTCGTCGCCGAATTCAACCGCTCGATCCAGGGGTTCCTGGTCAGCGGCGTCGAACGCATCGTCAACATCGCGGTGGAAGACATCCACCCGCCGCCGGAGCTTGGCGCCGAGTCGAGCTACCTGACTGCGGTAACCCGCTTCCAGGGTGAGCTGATCCAGGTGATCGACGTTGAAAGCGTGCTGGCCGATATCGCCCAGGTCCGCGGTGACGCCGTACTCGATCCGGCGATGGCAATGCCCGCCGATGGCCCCCAGCTGCAGGTGCTGGTGGTGGACGACTCGCGCGTGGCCCGCCAGCAGATCCGCAGCGTGCTGGATCAGTTGGGCGTGGGTGCCACCCTGCTTTCCGATGGCAAGCAGGCTCTCGACCACCTCTTGCAGATCCAAGCCTCGGGCGAAAACCCCGCCGAACGCTATGCCATGGTCATCTCCGACATCGAGATGCCGGCCATGGACGGGTACACGCTGACGACGGAAATCCGGCGCCATCCGGGCCTGGCCGGCCTCTACGTGCTGCTGCACACCTCGCTGTCGGGTGTCTTCAACAACGCCATGGTCGAGCGTGTCGGCGCCAACGCCTTCGTCGCCAAGTACTCGCCGCACGAGCTGGCTGACTTCGTGCTGGACCGCCTGCGCAAGGTGGCGATGGCGGCCTGACGGCCACTGATCCGGTAGTGCCGGCCGCTGGCCGGCAACCGCAGATCCATCGGGGAGCCGGCCCGCGGCCGGCACAACCCTCTCGAATTTGGCACACCCCTTGCAGCTTCCCGGGCAACGTTCCTGTGGGAGTGCATCGTGCGCAACCTGATTACCGATTACCTGGGTGTCCACGCCCAGGCCATGCCGTTGCGCGAACAGCGCATGAAGCTGATCGCCAGCAACCTCGGCAACGCCGACACCCCCGGCTACAAGGCCCAGGACCTGGACTTCGATGCCGCCCTGCGCCACGCCCAGGGGCTGGATGCCAACGGTCTGATGACCACCACCAACGAGCAGCACTACGAAATCAGTAGTGGCCTGAACCCGTTCCAGGTGGCCCGCGAAGGGGTGCAGCCCAGCCTGGACGGCAACACCGTCGACCCCGATGCAGAGCGCGCCGCCTATGGCCGTGCCGCCCTGGAATACCGCGCCTCGCTCAGCTTCGTCGAAAGCAAGGTGCGTTCCATGCTGACCGCGATCACGGGGCAATAAGCCATGAGCAATCTGCCGATCTTCGATATCGCCGGTTCCGCGCTGCAGGCGCAGTCGGTGCGCATGAGCACCATCGCCTCCAACCTGTCCAACGCTGACAGCATCGCCGGCTCGGCCGACGCGGTGTACAAGCCGCTGGAGCCGATCTTCCAGGCCGTTACCAGCAAGACTAATCCGAATGTCACTTCGGTGAAGGTGAAGGAAATCAGCCAGAGCGAAGCAGCGCCGATCAAGCGCTACGAGCCAGGCCACCCGCTGGCCGACGCCGAAGGCTACATCTACCAGCCCGACGTGGACCCGGTGGCGCAGATGGTCAACCTGATCTCGACCTCGCGCAATTACCAGGCCGGCGTGGAAATGCTGACCACCGCCAAGGAACTGGCCCTGGCCACCCTGACCATGGGCCGCTGAGGCGGACCCTTGAGGATTACCCGATGACCACCGTCTCTACCCAGACCAGCCAGGACGTGTACAGCGCCCTGGGCCTGACTGCCCCCAACAGCAACGCCAGCACGCGCAAGAGCACGCTGGATCAGGCCGATTTCCTGCGCCTGATGACCGAACAGCTGCAGCACCAGGACCCGCTGAAGCCGATGGACAACACGCAGATGGTCGCGCAGATGGCGCAGATGTCCACCGTGCAGGGCATTACCGATCTGAACACCACGGTGCAGGGCTTTCAGGAATCGATGGCCAGCGACCAGGTGCTGCGCGGCGCGGCACTGGTCGGCCACGAAGTGCTGGTGCCTTCCACCAAGATGGTGCTGGGCGATGAAGGCGGTGCCAGCGGCGTGGTTGCCGCACCGGGCGCCGGCATCGTGAACGTGACGGTGACCGATGCCAACGGCAACACGGTCACCCAGCTGAGTGTTGAAGCTACCGCCGCCGGCGAAACCGCCTTCGAGTGGGACGGCAAGGATGCCAACGGCAACCGCGTGGCTGCCGGCGATTACACCATTGCCGCCACCCACACCGACACCGCTGGCGCGGAAACCAAGCTGTCCACCTATGTGCAGGCGCCAGTGGAAAGCGTGACCGTCGGCTCGGACGGCCTGTACCTGAACCTGAAGGGCCTGGGCACGGCCCCGATCGACTACGTGCTCCGCGTCAGCTGAGCCGCACATCCCGCATCTACCAGGAGCATCCCATGGGCTTCAACATTTCACTGTCCGGCATCAATGCCGCCAACTCCGACCTGAGCGTCACCGCCAACAACGTCGCCAACGTCAACACCACCGGCTTCAAGGAATCGCGCGCCGAATTCGCCGACCTGTTCTCGGCCACCAGCTATGGCCTGTCGAAGAACTCGATCGGTTCGGGCGTGCGCGTTTCCAACGTGGCCCAGCAGTTCCTGCAGGGCAACAACGAGCAGACCGGGCGCAGCCTGGACATGGCCGTTTCCGGTGAGGGCTTCTTCACCATGAACATGAACGGTGCGCGCGTCTACACCCGTGCCGGCAACTTCCAGACCGATTCGGCCGGCTACGTGATCAACCCGCAGGGCGCACGCCTGCAGGTGTTCGCGCCGAACGCCGATGGCACCAACTTCGACGCCGGCCGCCTGGTCGACCTGCAGCTGCTGACCACCGACAGCCCGCCCAAGCAGACCAGCGAAGTGAAGGTGGGCTTCACCCTGCCGGCCAACGCCAGCGTACCGACCGTGGGCACCTTCGACCCGACCGATTCGAACAGCTACAACTTCTCCAGCGGCGGCATCACCGTGTACGACTCGCTGGGCGTCAGCCACACCCAGGTCTCGTACTTCGAAAAGCTGCCGGGCGTGAACCAGTGGCGCGTGCACAACTACGTTGACGGCCAGGCCGCGGGCACGCCCACCGACCTGGAATTCGACAACGCCGGCACCCTGATCGACCCGGCCGACGGCAAGATCAGCCTGGGCACGTTCACCCCGACCACCGGCGCGGGCGTGCTGAACATGACCCTGGATGTGACCGGCTCGACCCAGTACGGCGAGAAGTTCGCCCTGCGCAACACCCAGCAGGATGGCTACGCGGCCGGCAAGCTCAATGAAATCACCGTTTCGGAAAGCGGCGTGGTGTTTGCCCGCTACTCCAACGGCGATGACAAGGCGCTGGGCCAGGTGGCGCTGACCACCTTCAACAATCCGCAGGGCCTGGAAGCCAAGGGCAACAACCTGTGGGTGGAAACCTTCGATTCGGGCACCCCGCGCACCGGCTCTCCGGACACCTCGAACCTGGGCAAGATCCAGGCCGGCGCGCTGGAATCGTCCACCGTGGACCTGACCGAGCAGCTGGTGAACATGATCGTGGCCCAGCGCAACTTCCAGGCCAACGCGCAGATGATCACCACGCAGGACCAGATCACCCAGACCGTCATCAACATCCGTTGATGAGCTGCTGACCCTGTCACGGAACTCCCCGCATGGATAAAGCCCTTTACGTGGCGATGACCGGTGCCCGCGCCTCCCTGCAGGCGCAGGGTACGCTCAGCCACAACCTCGCCAACTCCGACACCCCCGGCTTCAAGGAAGCGCTGGCCAACACCGAGGCCTTCCCGATCCGTGGGCAGGGCTATGCCTCGCGGGTGGATGCGCTGCACGTCGACGCCGGTTTCAACCGCAGCGCCGGCGCGCAGCACATCACCGGCAAGCCGCTGGACCTGTCGTTGCAGACCGGCACCTGGCTGGCCGTGCAGGCCACCGATGGCAGCGAAGCCTACACCCGGGGGGCCGCGCTGTCGGTCACCCCCAACGGCCAGCTGGTGACCTCCAGCGGCCGTGCGGTGCTGGATGACAACAACAACCCGATCGCCATTCCGCCCTACCAGGCGATGGAAGTGGGCAACGACGGCACGATCTCGATCATTCCGCGGGGCGAAGGCCCGCAGACCATGGCGATGATCGGCCGCATCAAGATCGTGCAGGCGCCGGACGAGCGCCTGGAGCGCGGCCTGGACGGCCTGTTCCGCAACACCGACCCGCAGCAGCCCTTCGCCCAGGCGCAGGGCGCCACCGTGCACAGCGGCCAGCTGGAAGGCAGCAACGTGAACGCCGCCGGCGCGCTGGTGCAGATGATCCAGCTGCAGCGCCAGTACGAAATGCAGGTGCAGGTAATCAAGCACGGCGACGAGAACGCGCGCAGCGCCAACAGCCTGCTGCGCCTGGGCGGCTGACGGAATTCCGGCGCCGGCACGGGCCGGCGTTGGCACACCGCTTGCACAGCCTTCACCAACGGCCGCACCGCGCGGCCCGCTTCAGCCAGACAGGATTCCGAAGATGAACCAGGCATTGTGGATCGCAAAAACCGGACTGGATGCGCAGCAGACGCGCATGTCGGTGGTTTCCAACAACCTCGCCAATACCAACACCACCGGTTTCAAGCAGGACCGCGCCAGCTTCGAAGACCTGCTGTACCAACAGGTGCGCCAGCCCGGCGGCGCCAGTTCGGCACAGACGCAGCTGCCGACCGGCCTGCAGCTGGGTACCGGCGTGCGCGTGGTGGCCACCTCGAAGAACTTCGAACAGGGCAGCCAGCAGCAGACCGGCCGCGCGCTGGACGTGATGGTCAACGGCCGCGGCTTCTTCGAAGTGCAGCTGCCCGACGGCAGTTCCGCGTACACCCGTGATGGCTCGTTCAAGATCAACCAGGACAGCGAGCTGGTGACCAACACCGGCTATCCGGTGCAGCCGGGCATCCAGATTCCCGAAGGCGCGCAGTCGGTCACCATCGGCAGCGACGGCACCATCAGCGTAAAGATGGCCGACGACGCCGCTTCGGTGGAGGTGGGCGCACTGACCCTGACCGATTTCGTGAACCCGGCCGGCCTGCAGGCCCGCGGTGAAAACCTGTTCCTGGAAACCACGGCATCGGGCCCCGCACAGAACGGCAACCCCGGCCTGAACGGTCTGGGCACCGTGGTGCAGGGTGCGCTGGAAGGCAGCAACGTGAACGTGGTGGAAGAGCTGGTGTCGATGATCGAAACCCAGCGCGCCTACGAAATGAACGCCAAGGCCATTTCCACCACCGACGCCATGCTCGGCTACCTGAACCAGAACGTCTGACCGCAACCACCGGGATACCGCCATGTCGCCCTTCTCTACCCTCGCCCGCACCGCGCTGTGCTGCGCCGTGACCGCCCTGCTGGGCGGCTGCGTGATTGCCGGCGACGTGCGCCCCTACCCGGCCATGGCCCCGGTGCAGCCGATCGTGCCGATGCAGGCCGCGCCCACCGCCGGCGCCATCTATGCCGCCGGCCCGACGCTGAACCTGTATGCCGACCGCCGCGCCCGCGATGTCGGTGATCTGCTGACCATCACCCTGCTGGAAAACACCACCGCGCAGACCAGTGCCAACACTGCAACCAGCAAGGAATCGGGCCTGACCATCGGCTCACCCTCGCTGTTCGGCGCGCCGGTCACCCTGGGCGGCAAGGACATTCTGAGCGCCAGCGCCAATGGCGAACGCGAGTTCACCGGCAAGGGCAACAGCGCGCAGAGCAACCGCCTGCAGGGCAGCGTCACGGTCACGGTGATCCAGCGCCTGCCCAACGGCAACCTGGTGGTGCAGGGGCAGAAAAACCTGCGGCTGAACCAGGGTGATGAACTGGTGCAGGTGCAGGGCATCGTGCGCCCGGGCGACATCAGCCAGGACAACACCATCCCTTCCAGCCGCGTGGCCGAGGCCCGCATCGTCTACGGCGGCCGCGGCCCGGTCGCGCAGTCCAACGCGATGGGCTGGCTGAGCCGCTTCTTCAATTCCGGCCTGACGCCGTTCTGAGTATGGCCATGAAAGCTCTCTTCTCTTCTACGTGGCAGCGACGCATGGCGTCGCTCTACGGATCATTCTTCCTTCTGCTGGCAATGGCTGCGCCTGCCAGCGCCGAGCGCATCAAGGACCTGGCCCAGGTCGGCGGCGTGCGCGGCAATGCGCTGGTGGGCTATGGCCTGGTGGTCGGCCTGGATGGCAGCGGCGACCGTACCAGCCAGGCACCCTTTACAGTGCAGAGCCTGAAAAACCTGCTTGGCGAGCTGGGCGTGAACGTGCCGCCGAACGTCAATCCGCAGCTGAAGAACGTGGCCGCCGTGGCGATCCACGCCGAACTGCCGCCGTTCGCCAAGCCGGGCCAGCCGATCGACATCACCGTGTCTTCCATCGGCAACGCCGTGTCGCTGCGCGGCGGTTCGCTGCTGATGGCGCCGCTGCGCGGTGCCGACGGCCAGATCTATGCGATTGCCCAGGGCAACCTGATCGTGGGCGGCTTCGGTGCGCAGGGCAAGGATGGTTCGCGCGTGTCGGTGAACGTGCCCAGCGTGGGCCGCATTCCCGGCGGTGCCACCGTTGAACGTGCGCTGCCCGATGTGTTCGGTGCCAACGGCGAGATCACCCTGAACCTGCACAACAACGATTTCACCACCGTCTCGCGCATGGTTGGCGCGCTGAACAATGCCTTCGGCGAAGGCGCCGCGCGTGCGGTGGACGGCGTGACCGTGGCCGTGCGTGCGCCCACCGATCCCGGTGCCCGCATCGGTCTGCTGGCCCGCATTGAAAACCTGGAACTGACCCCGGGCAGCGCACCGGCCAAGGTGGTGGTCAATTCGCGCACCGGCACCGTGGTGATCGGCCAGCAGGTGCGCGTGGGGCCGGCAGCCATCTCGCACGGCTCGCTCACCGTGACCATCCAGGAAAACGCCAACGTCAGCCAGCCCAACGCGCTGGCCGGTGGCCAGACCGTGGTGACCCCGCAATCGACCATTACCGCCACCAACGATGGCAGCCGCATGTTCAAGTTCAGCGGCGGCACCAGCCTGGATGAAATCGTGCACGCGGTGAACGCGGTGGGTGCCGCGCCGGGCGACCTGATTGCGATCCTGGAAGCCCTGAAGCAGGCTGGTGCGCTGAGCGCCGAGCTTGAGGTGATCTGACATGCGTATCACCCCCGCCCTTGAGCTGCACCCGACGCAGCAGAACGATCCGGCCAAGATCGACAAGGTCGCACGCCAGCTGGAAGGCCAGTTCGCGCAGATGCTGGTGAAGAGCATGCGCGATGCCAGCTTCGGCGATTCGCTGTTCCCGGGTGAAAACAAGGTCTTCCGGGACATGTACGACCAGAAGATTGCCGAGACCCTGACCCGCGGCAAGGGCCTGGGCCTGCACGAAACCATCGCCCGCCAGTTGTCCGGCAACCAGGGCGACGCCCCGGCGCTGGACACCCGCGTGGACCCGGCCAAGGCCAGCCGCGCCTACCAGTTGAACGCACCGGCGCAGGCGCCGTCGCTGCCGCTGGAAGATGCCAGCAACGCACTGCGCATCCTGCAGCAGATGTCCGCAGGCGTGCAGGACGGCGCGCAATCGTCGGTGGCACCGATGGAACAGGCGCTGGACCTGATTGCCGGCCGCGAGAGCAGCAGCGCGCACCGTGCGCTGGGCACCGAGGATCCGTATGCGGGCAGCATTGGCGGTGCCGATTGGGCCGCCGCCAGCGACCAGTGGGCGCCCACGGCCAGCAACCGTGGCAGCACCGCCACCGCCGCCGACGCGCTGGCCAGCCGCACCGCGGTGGCCCAGCTGGGCGCACACACGCCGGAAGGCTTCGTGGCCAGCATCTGGCCGCATGCGCAGAACGCGGCCAAGGAACTGGGCGTGGATGCCCGCGCCCTGGTGGCCCAGGCCGCGCTGGAAACCGGCTGGGGCAAGCGCCAGATCAAGCATGCCGACGGCAGCACCTCGCACAACCTGTTCGGCATCAAGGCCACCGGCTGGAACGGCCAGAGCGCGGTGGCCGGCACCCACGAATACGTGGATGGCGTGCGCCGTAACGAAACCGCCAGCTTCCGCGCCTACAGCTCGCCGGCCGAAAGCTTCGCCGATTACGTGCGCCTGCTGAAGACCAGCCCGCGCTACCAGCAGGCCCTGCAGGCCGGCACCGATGTGCAGGGCTTCGCCCGTGGCCTGCAGCGTGCCGGCTATGCCACCGACCCGAGCTACGCCGCCAAGATCGCCGCCATTGCCGGTGGCCCGACCATCGAACGCGCGGTAGCCGCGGTGACCGATGCCGGCGCCCGCCTTGGCCAGACCTTCGCCAGCACCGCAACCGCGGCGCTGGGTATCACCCGCCGTTGAGGAACCCCATGTCCAGCGTCCTTTCCACCGGTACCAACGCCCTGCTCGCCTTCCAGCGTGCCCTGGCGACGACCAGCCACAACGTCGCCAACATCAACACGCCCGGCTACAGCCGGCAGAAGGTCGACTTTGCCACCGCCGATCCGCAGAACTTCGGCTACGGTGATGTCGGCAACGGTACGCGTATCGTTGACATCCGCCGCACCGCCGACCAGCTGGCCATTTCCCGCCTGCTGGACAGCAGCGGCGAACTGGCGCGGCTGAAGCAGCTTTCCACCATGGCCGACCGCGTCGATGCGCTGTTCTCGGACACCGCCACCAATGTGTCCGGCGTGTGGTCCAACTTCTTCGATTCGGTCAGCGGCCTGTCGTCCAACGCGTCGGGCAGCGCCGACCGGCAGAACGTGCTGGACAGCGCCAACACGCTGGCCAACCGCTTCCAGCAGCTCAACAACAGCCTGAACACGCTCAACAGCGAAGTGAACAACGGCCTGACCGCGGCCGCCACCGAAATCAACCGGCTGGCTGCGGAAATCGCCCAGATCAACGGGGTGATCGGCAGCAATGCGGCCACTGCTGCGCCCGACCTGCTGGACCGCCGTGACCAGCTGATCGCCAACCTGGTGGGCTACACCGGCGGCACCGCCGTGGCCCAGGATGGCGGCACCCTGAACGTGTACACCGCCGGCGGCCAGGCCCTGGTGGTCGGTACCACCGCCTCGAAGGTGACCACGGTCACCGACCCCTACCAGCCCGAGCGCCTGCAACTGGCGCTGCAGACCCAGGGCGGCAAGATCACCCTGGACCCGAAGCAGCTGGGCGGCCAGGTCGGTGGCATGCTGGAATTCCGCGACACCGTGCTGACCCCGGCCCAGGCCGAACTGGGCAAGCTGGCCGTGGGCCTGGCGACCACGTTCAACGAGACCCACCGCAACGGCGTGGATCTGTACGGCAACATGGGCGGCGACCTGTTCAACATCGGCAGCCCGCGGGTGACCGGCAATACCAGCAATACCGGCACTGCCTCGATCACCGCCAGCTACGGCGACCTGTCATCGCTGGATGCACAGAACATCGTGCTGAAGTATGACGGCACCCAGTGGCTGGCGATGCGTTCGGACACCGGCGCCAGCGTGGCCATGACCGGTACCGGCACCGCCACCGATCCGCTGAAGATCAATGGCGTGGAGCTGGTGGTGAGCGGCACCCCGGCCACCAATGACCGCTTCCTGCTGCAGCCCACCGCGGGCGTGGCCGGCAGCATCGGCGTGGCGATCACCGATACCTCGCGCCTGGCCGCGGCCGCGCCGATCAAGGGCAGTGCCGCGCTGGCCAACACCGGCACCGGCAAGCTGAGCGACGTGAAGGTGGCCGACGCCAGCAACGCCAACCTGCGCAACCCTGCCGCAATCGTGTTCACCTCGGCCACCGAATACACCATCGATGGCAATGGACCGTTCACCTACACCGCCGGCCAGGCGATCACCGCCAATGGCTGGAGTTTCGTGCTCGATGGCGCGCCGAAGACCGGCGATAGCTTCAACATCACCCCCACCCCGGTCGGTTCGTCCGACAACAGCAATGCCCTGGCCCTGGCCAAGGTCGAGGACGCCAAGGCATTCAACGCCGGCACCATCACGTTGAACGGCGCACTGGGCGGGCTGACCACGCAGGTGGGCGCCGCCGCCCGTGCAGCGGAATATTCGCTGGATGCGCAGCAGGTGATCACCGACCAGGCACAGTCCGCGCGCGATTCGATTTCCGGGGTGAACCTGGATGAAGAAGCTGCCGACATGCTGCGCCTGCAACAGGCCTACCAGGCCGCCTCGCAGCTGATTTCCACTGCCGACACCATGTTCCAGACCATCCTGGGAGCTGTATCGCGATGAACAACCGCATTTCCACCGGGATGATGTTCAGCCAGTCCGTCTCGCTGATGTTGTCCAAGCAGGCCAAGATGAGTCACCTGGAACAGCAGCTGGCCACCGGCCAGCGCCTGGTGTCGGCCAAGGACGACCCGGTCGCCGCCGGCACCGCGGTCAGCCTGGACCGCGCCGTGGCCGAACTGGACCGCTTCAAATCCAACGCCGACGTGGTGCAGAACCGTCTGGGCCTGCAGGAAAACGCCCTGTCCGGCGCCAACGAACTGATGGCGCGCATTACCGAATTGACCCTGCAGGCCAACAACCCTGCCCTGTCGGCGGCCGACCTGAAGTCGATCGGCTCGGAGCTGCAGACGGTGTACGACAGCCTGCTGTCGCTGGCCAACACCACCGACGGCACGGGCCGCTACCTGTTCGGCGGCACCGACGATGCCGACGCGCCGTTCAAGCTGAGTAACGGTACGGTCAGCTACAACGGCGACCAGACCCAGCGCCAGGTGGAAGTGGCACCGGATACCTTCGTGAAGGATGCCCTGCCCGGCAGCGAGATTTTCCTGCGCATCCGCACCGGCGATGGCACCCTGGATGGTGCGGCTGCAGCCGGCAATACCGGCAATGGCGTGCTCACCACCTTTGGTTTGAATTCTTCTTCCGGCAATTGGAATGGCGGCAGCTATTCCTTGAACTTTACCGCTGCCGACCAGTACGAAGTGCTCGATTCCACCGGCACCGTGGTCGGCACCGGCACGTTCAAGGCCGGCGAGGACATCAGCTTCGAAGGCGTGTCGATGCGTATCGAAGGCGCGCCCGCGGCCGGCGACAGCTTCAGCATCGGCCCGTCGGGCACCCGCGATGTGTTTTCCACGGTGCAGGGCATGATCGATGCGCTCAACACCGCCGCCAACACCCCCGCCGAGGTGGCCAACCAGCAGAACGCACTGCAGTCGGGCATCCGCGATATCGCCCGCGCCGCCGAACAGTTCATCGACGCGCGCTCGGCCGGTGGTGCGCAGCTGAAGGCCATCGACGATGCCGCCGCCACCCGCGAATCCAACGCGGTCACCCTGAAAACCACGCTGTCGTCGATCCGCGACCTGGATTACGCCGAAGCCGTGGGCCAGTACCAGCTTGAACAGATCGCGCTGCAGGCCGCGCAGACGATCTTTACCCAGATGCAGCAGATGTCGCTGTTCAACGCGATCCGCTGAGCAGGCGCCTTCGTCGCGCGGGCCTCCCCCGGGCCGCGCGACGAAGGCCGCTGAACCGCAGCCCGCCTGGGCTGCGGCACCCAACCACCGCCCTTCGGGACGGTGGCGTTGGCGTTTGTGCTAAAGACCGCCTTCCTGGCGCCGTTACTGGACCTTGCAAACGCGAAACACCTTCGCGTCGTGCATCGGTCGGCCACCTCGCGCCGGCCTTCGCCCACAGGAAGAGAAAAAATGGCACAAGTCATCAATACCAACGTGATGTCGCTGAACGCTCAGCGCAATCTGTCCACCAGCGGCAACAGCCTGGCGACCACGATCCAGCGCCTGTCCTCGGGCCTGCGCATCAACAGCGCCAAGGACGACGCCGCCGGCCTGGCGATCTCCGAGCGTTTCAGCACCCAGATCCGCGGTCTGGACGTTGCCGTGCGCAACGCCAACGACGGCATCTCGCTGGCCCAGACCGCCGAAGGCGCGATGGTTGAAATCGGCAACAACCTGCAGCGCATCCGTGAACTGTCGGTGCAGTCGGCCAATGCCACCAACTCCGACAGCGACCGCGAAGCACTGAACGGCGAAGTCAAGCAGCTGACCTCGGAAATCGACCGCGTTGCCCGCCAGACCAACTTCAACGGCACCAGCCTGCTGGACGGCACGTTCTCCGGCGCGCAGTTCCAGATCGGCGCGGATGCGGGCCAGACCATTGGCATCAACTCGATCGTCAATGCCCGCACCAGCTCGCTGGGTTCGGGTCTGTTCGCCGCAACCCAGACGAGCACTGCCGCAGTGGTGGCTGATGCTGCGGAGTCGGACGGCAAGATCACCGGCATGGAGATCAATGGCGTCGCCATCGCTGATGTGAGCTTCAAGGCCGGCGCAACAGCCAGCGACATCAACAACGGCATCGTCAACGCGATCAATGACAAGATGGACCAGACCGGCGTCTACGCCAAGCTGGACAAGGACGGCAATCTGGAGCTCACCTCGCTGAAGTCGGGCAAGGATTTCACCTTCACCGCCGGCACTGCCGACGGCGGCGGCACTCCGGACGCTGACCCCGCCAATCCGCCGGCCGATCTGGCCATTGACTTCGCTGGTATCGGCGGCACTGCCACCGCGGTTGTCGCTTCGGAGAAGAAGACCGTCGCCGACCTGGACATCACCACGGTGGAAGGCGCCCAGCGCGCTCTGTCCATCGTTGACGACGCATTGACTTCGGTGAACTCCTCGCGTGCCGACATGGGTGCGATCCAGAACCGCTTCACCTCCACCATCGCCAGCCTGAACACCACCTCGGAAAACCTGTCGGCCTCGCGTAGCCGTATCCGCGACACCGACTACGCCAAGGAAACCGCTGAACTGACCCGCACGCAGATCCTGCAGCAGGCCGGTACCGCGATGCTGGCCCAGGCCAACCAGTCGCCGTCCAGCGTGATGAGCCTGCTGCAGGGCTGATCCCCCGCACCGGTTCATGCAACACCACGGAAAGGCCGCCTTCGGGCGGCCTTTCTGCGTGTGGGCGAGAGCGGAATCACGCCCCCGTTGACATTGGCGAAAAAACTTTTCGCGCAGTCCCTAAAGGTCTGGCGCGGGGTGTCGTTATTGGTATCAACGGGGCACAACACCCCAGCGGTCCTCCCCCGGGGACCTCCCCTTTCCAGCACCAGATACAACTCTCGGAGAACGGCAATGGCACAAGTCATCAACACCAACGTGATGTCCCTGAACGCACAGCGCAACCTGTCGACCAGCGGCTCCAGCCTCGCCACCACCATCCAGCGCCTGTCCTCGGGCCTGCGCATCAACAGCGCCAAGGACGACGCCGCCGGCCTGGCGATCTCCGAGCGTTTCAGCACGCAGATCCGCGGCCTGGACGTTGCCGTGCGCAACGCCAACGACGGCATCTCGCTGGCCCAGACCGCCGAAGGCGCGATGGTTGAAATCGGTAATAACCTGCAGCGCATCCGCGAGCTGTCGGTGCAGTCGGCCAATGCTACCAATTCCAGCAGCGACCGCGAGGCACTGGATGCCGAAGTCAAGCAGCTGACCTCGGAAATCGACCGCGTTGCCCGCCAGACCAACTTCAACGGCACCAACCTGCTGGACGGCACGTTCTCCGGCGCCCTGTTCCAGGTGGGTGCTGATTCGGGCCAGACGATCGGCATCAGCAGCGTTGTAAACGCCCGCACCAGCTCGTTGGGTTCGGGTCTGTTCGCTGCAACGCAGACGAGCGATGCCGCAGTGGTGGCTGATGCTGCGGAGTCGGACGGCAAGATCACCGGCATGGAGATCAATGGCGTCGCCATCGCTGACGTGAGCTTCAAGGCCGGCGCAACGGCCAGCGACATCAACAACGGCATCGTCAACGCGATCAATGACAAGATGGACCAGACCGGCGTCTACGCCAAGCTGGACAAGGACGGCAATCTGGAGCTCACCTCGCTGAAATCCGGCAAGGATTTCACCTTCACCGCCGGCACTGCCGACGGCGGCGGCACTCCGGACGCCGACCCCGCCAATCCGCCGGCCGATCTGGCCGTTGACTTCACCGGCATCGGCGGCACTGCCACCGCGGTTGTCGCTTCGGAGAAGAAGACCGTCGCCGACCTGGACATCACCACGGTGGAAGGCGCCCAGCGCGCTCTGTCCATCGTTGACGATGCATTGACTTCGGTGAACTCCTCGCGTGCCGACATGGGTGCGATCCAGAACCGCTTCACCTCCACCATCGCCAGCCTGAACACCACCTCGGAAAATCTGTCGGCCTCGCGCAGCCGTATCCGCGACACCGACTACGCCAAGGAAACCGCTGAACTGACCCGCACGCAGATCCTGCAGCAGGCCGGTACCGCGATGCTGGCCCAGGCCAACCAGTCGCCGTCCAGCGTGATGAGCCTGCTGCAGGGCTGATCCCTGCCCCGTTTCAGGCAACACAGAAAGGCCGCCTTCGGGCGGCCTTTCTGCGTCTGCAGCTCCGGGCTCTGGCAGTAACGCGAGCGCATGAACACGACCTGCAGAACACCGCAAATCCCCGCTAAAGACAGTTGACATGTCGCCGTTATTGATATCAGCCGAGGCATTAAAACTGCAACGGCCCCTCCTACGGGAGGCCTCTCAACCGTCGGCGACATCATCGCCACCAGGAGCAAGAAAATGGCACAAGTCATCAATACCAACGTGATGTCGCTGAACGCCCAGCGCAACCTGTCCACCAGCGGTTCCAGCCTGGCCACCACCATCCAGCGCCTGTCCTCAGGCCTGCGCATCAACAGCGCCAAGGACGACGCCGCCGGCCTGGCGATCTCCGAGCGTTTCAGCACCCAGATCCGCGGTCTGGACGTTGCCGTGCGCAACGCCAACGACGGCATCTCGCTGGCCCAGACCGCCGAAGGCGCGATGGTTGAAATCGGCAATAACCTGCAGCGCATCCGCGAGCTGTCGGTGCAGTCGGCCAACGCTACCAATTCCAGCAGCGACCGCGAGGCACTGGATGCCGAAGTCAAGCAGCTGACCTCGGAAATCGACCGCGTTGCCCGCCAGACCAACTTCAACGGCACCAGCCTGCTGGACGGCACGTTCTCCGGCGCCCTGTTCCAGGTTGGCGCGGATGCAGGCCAGACCATTGGCATCAACTCGATCGTCAATGCCCGCACCAGCTCGCTGGGTTCGGGTCTGTTCGCCGCAACGCAGACGAGCACTGCCGCAGTGGTGGCTGATGCTGCGGAGTCGGACGGCAAGATCACCGGCATGGAGATCAATGGCGTCGCCATCGCTGATGTGAGCTTCAAGGCCGGCGCAACAGCCAGCGACATCAACAACGGCATCGTCAACGCGATCAATGACAAGATGGACCAGACCGGCGTCTACGCCAAGCTGGACAAGGACGGCAATCTGGAGCTCACCTCGCTGAAGTCGGGCAAGGATTTCACCTTCACCGCCGGCACTGCCGACGGCGGCGGCACTCCGGACGCTGACCCCGCCAATCCGCCGGCCGATCTGGCCATTGACTTCGCTGGTATCGGCGGCACTGCCACCGCGGTTGTCGCTTCGGAGAAGAAGACCGTCGCCGACCTGGACATCACCACGGTGGAAGGCGCCCAGCGCGCTCTGTCCATCGTTGACGATGCATTGACTTCGGTGAACTCCTCGCGTGCCGACATGGGTGCGATCCAGAACCGCTTCACCTCCACCATCGCCAGCCTGAACACCACCTCGGAAAACCTGTCGGCCTCGCGCAGCCGTATCCGCGACACCGACTACGCCAAGGAAACCGCTGAACTGACCCGCACGCAGATCCTGCAGCAGGCCGGTACCGCGATGCTGGCCCAGGCCAACCAGTCGCCGTCCAGCGTGATGAGCCTGCTGCAGGGCTGATCCCCCGCACCGGTTCAGGCAGTACAGAAAGGCCGCCTTCGGGCGGCCTTTCTGCGTCTGTGACCGCGGCCGGCGTCCAGCGCCCCCCCCGGCTGGCACAGGCCTTGCAGCGGCGCATGCATCGGCGCACGCATGTGCGCTCAAGCTTCCATTCCGGCGGCCGATAGCCATTGCAACGGCAGTGGCTTCGCCCGCCCACAGCACAAGGACTTCTCATGGCCATCGGCACCATCGGTACCGGTCTCGACATCCCCACCCTGGTTGCGCAGCTGGTTGCCAAGGAGCGCGAGCCGCAGGAAAACCAGATCAACGCGCTGGGCACGGCGGCGACCTCGAAGCTGTCGGCCATCAGCACCATCAAGAGTGGCCTGTCCAATCTGCAGACCGCGCTGGCCGCTTTGGTCAAGAGTGCCGACAACCCCGGCTACAAGACCACCCTGGGCACCGATGTCACCTTCACCGCCGCCGTCGATACCGGCGACAACGCCACCAGCCCGGTGGCCGGCACCCACCAGGTGCAGGTGCAGCAGCTGGCACAGAACCAGAAGCTCAGCTCCAAGGCATTCGACAAGGATGCGGCGATCGGCGGCGGTAAATTGACGATCGGCTACGGCGACACCAGCCTGGACGTGGACATTGCCGCCGACAGCAAGCTGGCCGACGTGGCCAAGGCGATCAACAAGGCCTCCGGCGGCAAGGGCGTGGTCGCCTCGGTGGTGACCGCCGACGATGGCCAGCACCTGGTACTGACCGCGGTGGATTCCGGCGAAGCCGGCGCGATCACGGTCACCCCGTCCGGCGGCAACGGCACCCTGGATGACCTGGCTTACGACGGCACCGCCTCCTCGAAGATGGAAGTGATGGTGGAAGCCAAGGACGCGATCGTGATCGTGGACGGCTTCACCCGTACCTCCAGCTCCAACACCATTTCCGACCTGGTGCCGGGCGTCACGCTCACGCTGACCAAGGCCAACCCGGACGTGAAGCAGACCCTGACCGTCGGCCGCGACAACAGCGCGCTGAAGGCCAACCTGACCGCCTTCGTGACTGCCTACAACGCGATCAACACGCAGCTGAAGTCCGCCACCGCCTACAACAGCACGACCAATACGGCCTCGGCACTGACTGGCGATGCCATGGTGCGTGGCCTGCAGCAGCAGCTACGCGGGCAGCTGAGCCCCAACGTGAATGAACTGAAGGCGCTGGGCATCACCCTGGCCACCGACGGCACCTTGACGCTGGACAGCACCAAACTGGACGCGGCCATCGCCAAGGACCCCGAATCGGTCGCCAACATGTTCGGCGCCGACGGCAAGGTCGGCAAGTCGATGACCGACATGCTGAAGAGCAACCTGGACGCCACCACCGGCACCATCACCCAGCGCACCAACACGCTGAACAAGCAGATCAAGGATCTGGAAAAGCGCCTGGACGATCTGGATGCGCGCATGGAACAGGTGTCCACCCGCTACACCAAGCAGTTCACCTCGATGGAGTCGCTGGTCAGCCAGATGCAGACCACCAGCGACTACCTGACCCAGCAGCTGGCCAAGAAGACCAGCAGCTGAACCCGCACGGCGGCGCTCAAGTTTGGCGCCGCCGGCGCCGATACAAACAGCAACACAATGCAGGGCCCGTGGCGGGCCCTGATGCCACCGACAGGCCATGCGCCGGGTGGCCAACCAGGAGACTCATTCAATGTACGGTTCCAGCCGTCAGTACGCAGAGCAGTACCGCAAGGTCGGGGTGAACACCGCCGTGTCCGACGCCGACCCGCACAAGTTGGTTGCACTGCTGCTGACCGGAGCGTGCGAACGCATCCGCCTGGCCGAAGCCTGCATCGAGCGCAACGACCAGGCGCGCAAGGGCAAGGCCATCGGCGAGGCCTGCGCCATCGTCGGCCACCTCAATGGTTCGCTGGACCATGAGGCCGGCGGCGAGATCGCCGGCAATCTGTCGGCGCTGTACGACTACGTGCAGCAGCGCCTGACCGAAGCCAACCTGCACAACGATGTGGTGGCCCTGCAGGAAGCCCTGCAGCTGCTGACCGAGATCGACGCGGCCTGGAATGCGATTCCGCAGGACCAGCGCCAGCGCGCCGCCGGGGCTCCTGCCTGATGGACGCCGTGCTTGCCCCGCTGCACGCCGAACTGGACGCCCTAGACGCTGCGCTGACCACCGTTTCGGGCGAAGACTGCGCCGCGCTGCTGGGCC
Source organism: Stenotrophomonas maltophilia group sp. Smal12 (assembly GCF_037079935.1). Lineage (NCBI taxonomy): Bacteria > Pseudomonadati > Pseudomonadota > Gammaproteobacteria > Lysobacterales > Lysobacteraceae > Stenotrophomonas > Stenotrophomonas maltophilia group sp. Smal12. The sequence continues at coordinate 93,752 of NZ_JBAWUK010000009.1, forward strand.
AGTACGATGCCAACCTGCGCAAGGCCATGGACGTGCACGGTGCGATCCTGGGCGCCGATGCGCTGCAGGGCCTGCTGCAGCACCAGCACGACCTGAGCGCGCGCATGCGCCTGCTGCGCGATGAAGCGGCCAGCCACCTGCAGCAGGGCCGCACCTCCCTTCGCGCAGCCCATGCATACCTGCAGGCAGAATCGCTGGCATGACCCTGCTGCCGACCACCTCGCTGCACCACCCGGCCGAAAGCGAGCTGTTCGACGAAACGCTCAGCTGCGAACTGGCCCTGCCTGCCGAGTACCAGGCCGGCAGCGCGCTGGGCCGTACCGGCAATGCCGAAGCCCTGCTGCGCAGCCTGGCCCTGGTGGAAGACAGCAGAGTTGACGAGCACGAGGAGCGCAGCGAAGCCACCCTGCAGCTGCAGCGCCTGGAAGCCAAGCTGGACCTGACCATGGTGCTGCTGGGCCGGCTGGTGCGCCAGCAGGGCCACGACCTGCCCCTGCGCCCGGTACGCTGGTCGCGCCGCGGCATCCGCCTGCAGCTGGGCCCGCGCAGCGGCGCCAGCCCGGGCCAGGCCGGCGTCGTCCGCCTGCAGCCCAGCGACTGGCTGCCCGACCATATCGACCTGCCGGTGGAAGTGGTGGCCGAAGCCGCCGACGGCAGCGGCGGCCACTTCCTGTGGCTGCGCTTCAGTCATCTGGGCGATGGCCTGGAAATGGCCATGGAACGCCACCTTTTCCGTCTACACCGTCGACAGGTTGCCGAAGCGCGCCGGGCGCGCTGAACGCCGTCACCGTAGTGCGTGGCCGACGGGCCTTGGCGGGCCCGTTCAGCTAAGTTAAGGTGGACTCCCCTCACGGACCTGCTGCGTGCCTGTGCGAGTTCTCATCGTCGACGATCACACTCTGGTTCGCGCCGGCCTGGCGCGGCTGTTGCAGGGGTTTGCCGACGTGCAGCTGGTGGCCGAAGCGAGCAACGCCGAACAGGCGCTGCAACTGGCCCTGCAGCATGCACCTGACGTGGTGCTGATGGATCTTTCCCTGCCCGGCCGCACCGGCCTGGAAGCGCTGAGCGACATCCGCCTGCGCGCACCCGGCACCCGGGTGGTGATGATGACCATGCATGACGACGCCGCCCATGTGCGCGATGCACTGGACCGCGGCGCCGTGGGTTTCGTGGTGAAGGATGCCGCGCCGCAGGAACTGGAACTGGCCCTGCGTGCCGCCCATGCCGGCCAGGTGTTCCTGAGCCCGCAGATCTCGGCCAAGATGCTGGCGCCCATGCTGGGCCGCGAAAAGCCCACCGGCATTGCCGCGCTGTCGCCGCGCCAGCGCGAGATCCTGCGGCAGATCGGCAAGGGCGAAAGCAACAAGGAAATCGCCGCCGACCTGGGCATCAGCGTGAAGACGGTGGAGACCCATCGCGCGCGCATGATGGAATCGCTGGGCTGCCGCCGCGCCAACGATCTGCTGCTGCTGGCCGCCCGCCACCAGCACGAGTTGGAATGATCGTCCGCCGGAAACCCCGCGCATTGCGCGTTGGTCGACCAACGGTCGACCCTACCGACCCGGGCCCTGCATCGGCGACGACTTCCCGTCACCCCGACAGACCCTGACAGGTTTCCGTACAGCCCGACCCACCTTTGCCCGGCTTTGCTCACCAGCAATCAACGATTTAGCCGCGGCCATCGTCAACTTCCCGCGCTTTCGTAGGGATTTCCCCTACAGCGTGTCGGGAACTCAACCAAGCGCCTCAGGAACCCCCCGATTCCGGACCTGCCGGATCAAAAGCAAGATGCGTTCCACAAGGCGCCGGGGAGCGGCGCCGGGGAACCACGATGAAGGCTGCACTCTCGACCCAGCTGGGCCAACAACTTCACCTCACCCCGCAGCTGCTGCAGTCGATACGGCTGTTGCAGCTTGATGGCCTGCACCTGGAACAGGAAATCCAGCGCCTGCTGGACTCCAACCCGCTGCTGGAGATCGAAGAGGCCGAAGCGCCTGCCGCTGATGCCACCGAGGTCAGCGCCACCACGCTGGACACCGCTGCGTTCGACGAGCTGCCGGAGTCTTCGATGTGGGACGTGGCCGGCGCCAGCTGGCAGGACGGCGACGACGACCGCATGGCGCGCATTGCCGCCGGTGAGTCGACCGACCCTCAGCTGCGCGTGCTGCAGCGCCTGGCGCTGGACATGGACGACAGCGAACTGGCGGTGGCCGCGTTCTGGCTCGACCACTGCGACGAGGCCGGCTACCTGCAGGCGCCACTGGCGCAGCTGCAGCTGCTGGCCAGCGCCCAGTTCGACATCGCCGCCGAAGGCGTCGAGGCCATCCGCCAGCAGCTGCTGCACGGTGAACCGGCTGGCATGGCTGCGCAGGACCTGCGCGAAGGCCTACAGGCACAACTGCGCAGCCTGCACGGCGTGGTCCCCGCGCGTCACCTGGCCGCCCGCATCCTCGATGGCGCGCTCGAGGCACTGGCCGCGCACGACTACCCCGCCCTCGCCCGCCAGCACGACGCCGAGATCGACGACGTGCGCGAGGCGGTGCGCCTGATCCTCTCGCTGCAGCCGCGCCCCGGCGACAGCCTGCTGCCCGAACGCAATGCGGTGGTGGTACCGGACGTGGTCGCCTGGCATGCCGATGGGCAGTGGAAGGTGGCACTGAACCCGGCCACCAGCCGCCGCGTCTCGATCAACAGCCAGTACGAACAGGCGCTGGCCGAAACCAGCGAAGCCGCGCCGGCACTGCGCGAGATGCTGCAGGAGGCGCGCTGGTTCAGCCGCGGCCTGTCGATGCGCTACGACACCCTGCTGCGCACCGCGCGTGTGATCGTCGAGCGCCAGGCCGCCTTCCTGGTGCGTGGCGAAGAGGCGATGGCGCCGCTGACCCTGAAGGAAGTGGCCGAGGAAATCGGCATGCACGAGTCCACCGTCTCGCGCATCACCACCGGCAAGTTCCTGCAGACCCCGCGCGGCACCTTCGAACTGAAGCACTTCTTCGCCGTGCGCCTGGAAGGCGCCAGCGTCTCCGGCCAGGCGGTGAAAGCCATGGTCCGCCGCCTGATCGACGCCGAACCCGCCGGCCGTCCGCTGGCCGACGAGGCCATTGCCGGCCTGCTGTCACGCCAGGGGGTGAACATTGCCCGCCGAACCGTCGCAAAATACCGAGAACAACTGGATATCGCCCCGGCCCGCGAACGGCGCCGGCTCAGCGCCAGGCAACCGCAGCTGGCCCGGGTGGGCTGAAAAGGATGTTGGACATGAACAAGCTCACGGTCCTGCTGGTCGATGACCACGAGGGCTTCATCAACGCGGCGATGCGGCATTTCCGCAAGATCGACTGGCTGCAGATCGTCGGCAGTGCCGGCAACGGCCTGGAAGCGATCGAGCGCTCGGAAACGCTGCGCCCGCAGGTGGTGCTGATGGACCTGGCCATGCCGGAGATGGGCGGCCTGCAGGCCACCCGCCTGATCAAGTCGCAGGACGATGCACCGTACATCGTGATCGCCAGCCACTTCGACGACGCCGAGCACCGCGAACACGCGCTGCGTGCCGGTGCCGACAACTTTGTCAGCAAGCTGTCCTACATCCAGGAAGTCATGCCGATCCTGGAAGGCCTCAGGGAGGAACAGTCGTGAGTGAATCGCGCATCCTGGTGCTGGACAACGACGCCGTGCGCGCAGAGCGCACCGTTGCCCTGCTGGAATTCATGGACTTCAATCCGCGCTGGGTCTCCGACGCGGCCGACTTCGACCTGGGCCGGCAGCGCCAGAACGACTGGATGGCGGTGATCGTCGGCAGCCTGGACGACAGCCCCGCCAGCACCGCGCTGTACAACTGGCTGGGCGGCAGCAGCCTGCCGCCTCCGGTGCTGCTGGCCGATGGTGATGCCGCAATGTTTGCCCAGCAGCACGGGCTGCATGAAGCGAATATCTGGCCGCTGGAAACGCCGCTGCGCCACGCGCAGATGGAAGCCCTGCTGCGCCGCGCCAGCCTCAAGCGCCTGGATGCCGAGCATCAGGCCGGCGCCGCCCAGGACCAGGGACCCACCGGCAACGGCCCGGCAGTGAGCGCCCTGCGCACCATGATCGAGCAGGTGGCCGCATTCGATACCACCGTGCTGGTGCTGGGTGAATCCGGTACCGGCAAGGAAGTGGTGTCGCGCGCCATCCACCAGCGTTCGCCGCGCCGTGACGGACCGTTCGTGGCGATCAACTGCGGCGCCATTCCGGCCGACCTGCTGGAAAGCGAACTGTTCGGCCATGAGAAGGGCGCCTTCACCGGCGCGCTCACCGCGCGCAAGGGCCGTTTCGAAATGGCCGAGGGCGGCACCCTGCTGCTCGACGAAATCGGCGACATGAGCCTGCCGATGCAGGTGAAGCTGCTGCGCGTGCTGCAGGAGCGCAGTTTCGAGCGCGTGGGTGGCAACCAGACCATCCGCTGCAACGTGCGCGTGGTGGCCGCGACCCATCGCGACCTGGAGACCCGCATCGCTGAGGGCAAGTTCCGCGAGGATCTGTTCTACCGCCTCAACGTGTTCCCGATTGAAGTACCCGCGCTGCGCGAGCGTCGCGAAGACCTGCCGGCCCTGGTGGAAACCATCGCCGCGCAGCTGGCCCGCACTGGCCGTGGCGAAGTGCGCTTCACCCCGGAAGCCCTGCAGGCGCTGGCCGGCTACGAATGGCCGGGCAACGTGCGCGAGCTGACCAACCTGGTCGAGCGCCTGGCGGTGCTGCATCCGGGTGGCTCGGTGCGCGTGCAGGACCTGCCGGCCCGTTACCGTGGCGATGCGGCACTGGCCGCCGCCACGCCGGCACCGGCACAGCCGGCCGCCAGCGAAGAACGCCTGGACCTGCGCAGTTTCTCCTTCCACACCCCGGGCAGCGGCAACCAGCCGGCACTGGAGCACGGCATTGCCGTCAATCGCCCGGCGGCACCGGCAGCGCTGCCCGACGAAGGCATGGACCTGCGCAACCACATGGCCAACATCGAACTTGGCCTGATCAACGAAGCACTGGAACGCACCCAGGGCGTGGTCGCCCACGCCGCCCAGCTGCTCGGCCTGCGCCGCACCACCCTGGTGGAAAAGCTGCGCAAGTACGGCATCGAACGCGAGCAGGCCGAACTGGCCGGCTGAACCGCGCCACCAGCATGAAGGGGGCACGAACGCCTGGGCTCGCCCGGGCGTTGGTGCTTCTGGCGCCTGGGCTCACATCCCTTTGCTGCGGAACGCGATCTGAGCCCATTGCTTTTGCATGTTTTCCTAGAGACAACACGGCCGCAGTGCGGAGCATGGCAAGGACACACCCATGGAGGTTCCACCATGCATCGCCTTGCCCTGCTCGCCAGCCTGCTCTACCCGGCCCTGGTCACTGCCGCCAACTGCACCCTGCCCGCAACGCTGGACCAGCGCCAGTTCACCAACCTCAGCGACCCGCTGTACGCGCCGGACAACCCCAACGCCGGACGCATGGTGCAGCTCAGCTTTGCCGGCAGCCAGTACGTGCTGGACATCCTCGGCACTGACTTGCGCATCGGCGGCAGCTACCGCTACCAGCGCCTGGCCCCGCATATCGCGGAAATCCAGATGACCGAGGCCCACCCGGCCGGTCCCGCCCACTACACCCTGCTGCTGACCTGCCTGAGCGACCGCCAGGGCCGCTTCATCTACACCCAGCACGACGGCCCCATCGCCCCGCGCCAGCGCCAGAATTCCGGCCGCTGGACCCTGCAGCCGTAGGCCAGAAAACCGACGCCGGATAAATGGCGCCTTCAATGGGGTCAGAGCCCGTTGCGTCGCAACGGGATCTGACCCCGTGCCGACCCACGGTCGGCACCCACCATCAGTAGCAGGTTTCAACAGATCGCGGCCACCTGTCGCCGGACCCAGCCCGCCACGCCACGGATAGCCCGATTTTGACGTTGACGTTGACGTTGATTCGGCGGGTGCAGGGCGCAGCCCTGCCAGCACACACACACCAGACCCTCACGTCACTGAATCGAAAACCGGTTTCGGCACGGCACTTGCACCTGCTCCAGCAGACAACCCCATCCCTGTTTCTGGAACCGTTGCAGATGTCCCACTCCGTCACTTCGATCCTTTCGCAGATCCGCTCCTATCAGACCCAGATGGGGCAGCCGGCGCTCAACCCGCTGGGCGAAACGCCGCGCAGCAACGCCCTGCCGGGCACGGTGCTGGACGCGCCGCAGGCCCAGCCGGCCAGCTTCACCGAAACCCTGCGTGGTGCGATTGCCGGCGTCAACGATGCGCAGCAGAAGTCCGGCGCCCTCGCCAAGGCCTTTGAAATGGGCGACCCCAGCGCCGACCTGGCCAAGGTGATGGTCGCCTCGCAGCAGTCCCAGATCGCCTTCCGCGCCACCGTGGAAGTCCGCAACCGTCTCGTCCAGGCCTACCAGGACGTGATGAACATGCCGCTGTAAGGAATAGAGACGCATGGCACTGACGCTCTCCAAGGACAGCCTGAACGCCGAGAAGGCCGGGCAATGGTTCGACCGCCTGCAGAGTCTGCAGATCACCCGTCGGCTGGGCCTGATGGCGATGATCGCGGTGGCGGTGGCGGCAGGCCTGTCCGTGTTCTTCTGGTCACAGAAGCCGGGCATGGTCCCGCTGTACACCGGCCTGGACCAGAAGGCGACCGCTGAGGCGACCGACCTGCTGCGCGCCGCGCAGATTCCGTTCGCGCTCGATCCGGCCACCGGTGGCATCACCGTGCCGGAAAAGAACCTGCACGACGCCCGCCTGAAGCTGGCCGGCTCCGGCCTGACCGACAGTGGCAAGCTCGGCTTCGAGCTGATGGAACGCGACCCGGGCTTCGGCGTCAGCCAGTTCGTGGAAAGCGCGCGCTACCAGCACGCGCTGGAAACCGAGCTGTCGCGCACCATCAACACGCTGCGCCCGGTACGTGATTCACGCGTGCATCTGGCCATTCCCAAGCCCAGCGCCTTCACCCGCCAGCGTGACGTGGCCAGCGCCTCGGTCACCCTGGAACTGCGGGGCGGCCAGCAGCTGGAACGCAGCCAGGTGGACGCCATCGTGCACATGGTCGCGGCCAGCATTCCGGACCTGGCGCCGGAACGGGTGACCGTGGTCGACCAGAGCGGGCGCATGCTCAGCATCACCGACCCGAACAGCGAGGCGGCGGTCAACGCCGCGCAGTTCGAGCAGGTGCGCCGCCAGGAAACCTCGTTCAACCAGCGCATCCGCGAGCTGCTGGAGCCGATGACCGGCCCCGGCCGGGTCAATCCGGAAGTGAGCGTGGACATGGACTTCTCGGTGACCGAGGAAGCCCGTGAGCTCTACAACGGTGAACCGCAGAAGCTGCGCAGCGAGCAGATGAGCGAGAACACCACCAGCACGCCGGGTCCGCAGGGCGTGCCGGGTGCCACCAGCAACAGTCCGCCGGGCCAGCAGGCCGCGCCGGCCACCGCGCAGGCCCCGACCGAAAGCAGCAAGAACGCCACCCGCAACTACGAGCTGGACCGCACCCTGCAGCACACCCGCCAGCCGGCCGGCCGCATCAAGCGCGTGTCGGTGGCGGTACTGGTGGACAACGTGCCGCGCGCCGGTGCCAACGGCAAGGTCAGCCCGCAACCGCTGTCGGCCGCGGAACTGACCCGCGTCGAGGCGCTGGTGAAGCAGGCCGTCGGCTTCAACGCCGAGCGTGGCGACACCGTGTCGGTGATGAATGCCCCGTTCGTGCGTGACACCACGCCGGTCGAAGGCCCGGCCTGGTGGGAACTGCCATGGGTGCACGATGCCGGCCGCATGCTCCTCGGCGCGGTGGTGGTGCTGGCGTTGTTGTTCGGCGTACTGCGCCCGGCGCTGCGCGCGATCACCGGCCAGAACAGGAAGGACGACCCGCAGGCACTGGAGCCGCACACCGCGGACGTGCAGCTGGTGGATGACGATGGCATGCCGCTGCCGGCGCTGGGCACCGACCGGGCAAGCCTGGGCGGACCGGATGCGCTCGCACTGCCGGTGGATTCATATGAGGAACGACTGCGGATGGCGCGTGAAGCCGTGAAGACCGACTCCAAGCGCGTGGCCCAGGTGGTCAAGGGCTGGGTGGCCAATGACTGAGGCACAACTGACCGGTGTACAGCGCGCGGCCGTGCTGCTGCTTTCGCTGGGTGAGCTGGATGCGGCCGAAGTGCTGCGCCACATGGAACCCAAGGAGGTGCAGAAGATCGGCATCGCCATGGCCACCATGACCGACATCACCCGCGAGCAGGTGGAACGGGTGATGGACCAGTTCGGCCAGGAACTGGGCTCGAAGACCTCGCTGGGCGTCGGCTCTGACGACTACATCCGCAACATGCTGGTGCAGGCGCTGGGCAGCGAGAAGGCCGGCAACCTGATCGACCGCATCCTGCTCGGCCGCAACACCACCGGCCTGGACGCGCTGAAGTGGATGGACCCGCGTGCGGTGGCCGACCTGGTGCGCAACGAGCACCCGCAGATCATCGCCATCGTGATGGCGCACCTGGAAACCGACCAGGCCGCCGACGCGCTGAAGCTGCTGCCGGACCGTACCCGCGTGGATGTGCTGCTGCGCATCGCCACCCTCGACGGTATTCCGCCGAACGCGCTCAATGAACTCAACGAGATCATGGAGCGCCAGTTCGCCGGCAACCAGAACCTGAAGTCGTCCAACATCGGCGGCGTGCAGTGCGCAGCCAACATCCTGAACTTCATGGACAGTGGCCAGGACCAGGCGATCCTGGGCGAAATCGCGCGCATCGATGCGCCGTTGAGCAACCGCATCCAGGACCTGATGTTCGTGTTCGACGACCTGGTCGACCTGGACGACCGCGAGATGCAGCTGGTGCTGCGCGAGGTGAGCGGCGAGCGCCTGGGCCTGGCCCTGCGCGGTGCCGACATCAAGGTGCGCGACAAGATCACCCGCAACATGTCGCAGCGCGCAGCCGAAATCCTGCTCGAAGACATGGAGGCCCGCGGTCCGGTGCGCCTGTCCGACGTGGAAGGCGCGCAGCGCGAGATCCTGGCCATCGTCAAGCGCATGGCCGATGAAGGCACCGTCACCATCGGTGGCAGCGCGGAGGCCATGCTATGAGCAACGTCGTGCGCTGGCTTGCCCCGGACCTGCTGGCCCAGCCCGAACCGGTGCTGGAGCAGGAGGATGCGTTCGCACTCACCGAGCCGGATCCGGAGCACGAACCGGAGCCGCCGCTGCAGCTGCCGACCCTTGAAGAGATCCAGGCGATCCAGGACAGCGCCGAGAAGGAAGGGTTCGAACAGGGCCATGCCGACGGCTACGGCCAGGGCCAGGCCGAAGTACGTCGCCTCGCCGCGCAGATCGAAGGGATCCTGGACAACTTCAGCCGGCCGCTGGTGCGGCTGGAGAACGAAGTGGTCGGTGCGCTCGGCGAACTGGCGGTGCGCATTGCCGGCGCACTGGTCGGCCGCGCCTACGAAGCCGAGCCGGCACTGCTGGCGCAGCTGGTCGGCGAAGCGATCGACGCCGTGGGCGGCAGCACCCGCGAGGTGGAAGTGCGGCTGCATCCGGATGACATCGCTGCCCTCGCCCCGCTGTTGAATCTTTCGCCGACGCAGCGCCTGGTACCGGATACCAGCCTCAGCCGTGGCGACCTGCGCGTGCACGCCGAAGCCGTGCGCATCGACGGCACCCTGGAAGCCCGCCTGCGCGGTGCGCTGGATGCGGTGATCCGCCAGACCGGAGCCACGGCATGAGTGCCGGACCACAAACCACTCCGCCGCCGGCCGACTGGGCCGTGGCCCGCAACCTGCGCCTGGCGCGGCGCCTGGAGGGCCTGCGCGTGGACACCGCGCATGGTCGTGGCCTGATCCGCGAGGGCGTGTTGCGCCGTGCGGTCGGGCTGACCCTTGAAGCGGTCGGCTGCGAAGCGCCGCTGGGTGCCAGCTGCAAGGTGGAAGTGGTCGATGGTGGCTGGGTCGACGCCGAAGTGGTCGGCTTTGCCGGCGAGCGCACCTACCTGATGCCCAGCGCCGAACTGCATGGCCTGCTGCCCAACGCCCGGGTGGTGCCATCGGCGCGCCGGGGCGGCGTGGAAGTGGGCGAAGGCCTGCTCGGCCGCGTCATCGACAGCGACGGCGTGCCGCTGGATGGCAAGGGCCCGGTCCGCGCCGAAGGCCATGTTGGCATGGCCGGCGTGTCGATCAATCCGCTGGCGCGTGAACCGATCACCCAGCCGCTGGACGTGGGCGTGCGCGCGATCAACGCGCTGCTGCCGATCGGCCGCGGCCAGCGCGTCGGCCTGTTCGCCGGCTCCGGCGTCGGCAAGTCGACGCTGCTGGGCATGATGACCCGCTACACCGCCGCCGACGTGATCGTGGTCGGCCTGATCGGTGAACGTGGCCGCGAAGTGCGCGATTTCGTCGAGACCACGCTGGGCGAGGAAGGCCTGCGCCGCGCCGTGGTGGTCGCCAGCCCTGCCGACCGGCCGCCGCTGGCGCGACTGCATGGTGCCTACCGCGCCACCGCCATTGCCGAGTGGTTCCGCGACCAGGGCCTGAACGTGCTGTTGCTGATGGACTCGCTGACCCGCTTCGCCCAGGCGCAGCGCGAGATCGGGCTGTCGGTCGGCGAACCGCCGACCACCCGCGGCTATCCGCCGTCGGTGTTTGCCAAGCTGCCGGCACTGGTCGAACGCGCCGGCAATGGCGCCAAGGGCCGTGGCTCGATCACCGCGTTCTACACGGTGCTGACCGAAGGCGATGATCCGCAGGATCCGATCGCCGATGCCGCGCGCGCGATCCTCGATGGCCACATCCTGCTCTCGCGCCGCGTGGCCGACAGCGGCTTGTACCCGGCCATCGACGTCGAGTCGTCGGTCAGCCGCGTGGTCACGGAAATCGCCGACGAACCGTGGCGCCTGCGCATCCGCAAGTTGAAGCGACTGGTCTCGGCCTACTCGGCCAACCGGGACCTGATCGCGATCGGTGCCTACCAGCGCGGCAACGACGCGGCCACCGACGAAGCCCTGGAACGCTGGCCGGAAATCATGGAGTTCCTCGGCCAGGACGTTGCCAAGGCCGCAGATCTCCCGCACAGCCAGGCGGCGCTGCAGCGCCTGGTGGAACAAGAGAGTTAAGCCATGAACCAGTCCAAGCGCATCGATCCCCTGCTCAAGCGGGCCCAGGAACATGAGGACGCGGTCGCCCGCGACCTGGCCGAACGCCAGCGCGTGCTCGACACCCATCTGTCGCGACTGGACGAACTGCGCCGCTATGCCGAGGAGTACGCCAACGCACAGATGGCGGCGACCAGCCCGGCACAGTTGCTCAACCGCCGCGCCTTCCTCGATCGACTGGACAGCGCGGTCGAGCAGCAGCAGGCCACGGTCAATGGCAACCGCGAGAAAGTGGAGGCCGAGCGCGCGCGCCTGATCCTGGCCAGCCGTGACAAGGCGGTGCTGGAGCAGCTGGCCGCCAGCTACCGGGCGCAGGAAAAGGTGGTGACCGACCGCCGCGACCAGCGCGAGATGGACGACATTGGCGCACGGCGTGCACGCCTGGTGCAGGCCGAAGACCAGGACGGCGCCGAGCAGGGAGGCCGCTCGTGATGCCCGCCCCGCTCGCCAGCAGCGCCAACACGGCCACGCCCGCCACCAGCAACAGTGCCGCACGCGCCTCGCGCAGCGAAGGCGGAAAGGACTTCAGCCAGCTGCTGCAGGGCGGCGCACCGTCTGCACCCACGCAAGCCGGCAGCGCCACGACACCGATGTCATCCACGCCGAGCCCGCCATCGACCGCCGACAGCAATGGCCAGGCACCGGATGAACGCAATGCGGGCGCCGAAGCGGCAACCGCTGAAACGCCGTCGCTGCCACCCGTTGCCGCGACCCCGGCTGGACCCAGCACCGAAAAGGACAGGCCCACCGCGTCCGAAGACGCCCCGTGGCCACCGCCCGGCCTGGCCGGCCTGGTGCTGGCGATGCCGATGCCTGCCGATTCCGCTGCTGCTCTGCCAACCACCGCTGCACCGGCGGTGGCCAGCGACGGTAGCGCGCTGCCTGCTGCTGCCCCCGCCACGAACGCGACACTGCCTGCAGCCGCGCCGGCAGCGGCAACCGCAGCCCCAGTGGCGGCCGACGGCAAACCGGCGGCGACCAGCCCGGAGGATGCCACCGCGCTGCCACTGCCGGAGATGATCCTGCCCGGCAAGCGCGCCGAGCGTGGCGAAGGCAGCGACGTGGCTGCACTTGGCGACCGCACCAGCGTACCCCTGCTGCACGCACCGCCAGCGGCCGCCGTACAGGACCTCAAGGCGGCGCTCGCCACCGGCAACGCGATCTTCAATGGCGAACCGACGCCGAAGCCCGTGCTCGGTGACGATGGCTTCGACCAGGCCATCGGCGCACGGCTGGGCTGGCTGGCCGACCAGAAGATCGGTCACGCCCACATCCGCCTGAGCCCGGACGACCTGGGCCCGGTCGACGTGCGCCTGCAGTTGAACGGCGACAAGGTGCATGCCAGCTTCAGCAGCCCGCACGTGGACGTTCGGCAAGCGCTGGAAAGCAGCCTGCCGCGCCTGCGCGAGCTGCTGGGCGAACAGGGCTTCCAGCTGGCCCACGCCGATGTCGGCCACCAGTCACCGGGCGGTGGCGGCAATGCGCCGGGCCAGCCCGGTGGCAGCGGCATCATCGGCGACGGAGAACCGACGCCGGGCGACGCCAGCGTGTCGTCGGCGCAGTTGATCCGCCAGCGCGGACTGCTGGACGCCTACGCCTGACAGGCGTGCCGACCAAGGTCGGCACCTACCGACACAGGTATCCGACGGAATTCCGTCGCATCCCGCTGCCCGGCCTTCGGCACGCCCCTTGCATATCCCGGTGAAGCAACCCTCAGGAGCTTCACCCGTGGCCGCAGCCGCCGACAAAACCAAGAAGACCGCAGAGAAGGACAAGGCCGCCAAGCCGCGTAGTCCGATCCTGATCACCGCGCTGGTGGCCGTATTGGCCGCCGCTGCTGCCGGTGGCGGCGTGTGGTTCTTCACCCAGTCCAAGCACGAAGAGAAGACCGCACAGGCGCCGAAGAAGAGCGCGACCCCAGCCCCGGCACAGTACTTCGCGCTGGAGCCGGCCTTCGTGGTCAACCTCAATGGCCCGGTCGACGGCCCGCGCTACCTGCAGCTGGAGGTCCAGCTGATGACCCGCGACCCGGCCGCGCTGGAAGCGATCAAGACCCACGCCCCGGCCATCCGTGCGCGCCTGCTGATGCTGTTCTCGCAGGTCAGCCCGGACCAGATCGCCGATGTCGGCGGCAAGCAGAAGCTGCAGGCCGCCTCATTGGCCGAGGTGCAGAAGGTGCTCAAGGCCGAGACCGGCAGCAACGGCGCCGACGATCTGCTGTTCACCAGCTTCGTGACCCAGTAAGGGCCCACCGATGAATGATCTGCTGTCCCAGGACGAGATCGATGCCCTGCTCCACGGCGTGGACAGTGGCGCGGTCGAGACCGATGCGGAACCCCCGTCAGGCGAAGCGCGCTCGTACGACTTCGCCAGCCAGGACCGCATCATCCGTGGTCGCATGCCGACCCTGGAAATGGTCCATGAGCGCTTCGCGCGCCTGTGGCGGATCGGCCTGTTCAATCTGATCCGCCGCTCGGCCGAACTGTCGGTGCGCGGCATCGAGCTGATCAAGTTCAACGACTACATGCACTCGCTGTATGTACCGACCAACCTGAACCTGATCCGCTTCAAGCCGCTGCGCGGCACCGGCCTGATCGTGTTCGAGCCGACCCTGGTGTTCGCCATCGTCGACAATTTCTTCGGTGGCGACGGGCGCTACCCCACCCGCATCGAGGGCCGCGAGTTCACAGCTACTGAAATGCGGGTGATCCACCTGCTGCTGAAGCAGACCTTCGCCGATCTGCGCGAAGCGTGGGCACCGGTGATGGATGTCGACTTCGAGTACATCAACTCGGAGATCAACCCGCATTTCGCCAACATCGTGACCCCGCGCGAGTACGTGGTCGTGTGCCGCCTGCACGTCGAGCTCGACGGTGGCGGCGGCGACATCCACGTCACCCTGCCCTACTCGATGCTGGAACCGATCCGCGAACTGCTCGACGCCGGCATCCAGAGCGACCGCAACGACCGCGACGAGAGCTGGGGCAAGACCCTGCGTGAGCAGCTCAACGTCGCCGAAGTCACCCTGTCCAGCGTACTGGCCAGCAAGCGCATGACCCTGCGCGACCTGACCCAGTTGAAGGTCGGCGACATCCTGCCGATCGAGCTGAGCCCGCAGGTGCCGCTGTGCGTGGAGAACATCCCCGTGTTCACCGGCGAGTTCGGCATCGCCAACGGCATGAACGCCGTGAAGATCACCGCTACCCATCCGCCGGGCACCCGCCCGCGCGTACCCGTCATCCAGGAAGACCCGCAATGAACGATATCGACGCCCTCGAACCGACCCCGGCCCAGTTCAGCAGCCTGCAGGCCGATGAGGCGAATGGTCCGGACCTGAACCTGGACGTGATCCTCGATGTGCCGGTGACCCTGTCGCTGGAAGTCGGTCGTGCCCGCCTGCCGATCCGCAACCTGCTGCAGCTCAACCAGGGGTCGGTGGTGGAACTGGAGCGCGGTGCTGGCGAGTCGCTGGACGTGTTCGTCAACGGCACCCTGATCGCCCACGGCGAAGTAGTAGTGATCAATGACCGCTTCGGCGTGCGCCTGACCGACGTGGTCAGCCCCAGCGAGCGTATCCGGAGACTGCGTTGAGCCTGCTGGCCTCCACCCTGCTGGCGGTCGGCAAGACCGCCGCGCCGATCGGTCCGCAGGTCGGCCAGCATGCGGCCGCCGCACCCAGCCTGTTCGGTGCGGTGCTGGCGCTGCTGGCGGTACTGGCACTGGTGATCGGCCTGGGCTGGCTGCTCAAGCGCATGCCTGGCAGCGGCTTCCGCCCGGCCGAAGGCATGAAGGTGGTGGCCAGCCTGAGTGTCGGTGCCAAGGAACGCGTGGTGGTGGTGGAGGTCAACGGCCAGCAGCTGCTGCTGGGCGTCACCGCCGGCGGCATCAACACCCTGCACACCCTGCCCGAACCGCTGCCGCCACCGGCGCCGGTGCGCGTGCCGGACTTCAAGAATCTTCCGAATTTCGCCCAGCTGCTGCAGCAGCGGCTGCGCAAGGATCCCTGACATGCGTGTCCCCCGTACCCGTCCCGCCACCCTGATGCCGTGGCTGCTGTTGCTTGCCCTGTGCCTGTTGCCGGCACTGGCGTTCGCCGCGCCCGGCGCTCCGGCCACCCCGCTGCCGGACGTCAACGTCGGCAAGATCGGCGGCCAGCCGGTCAGCCTGCCGCTGCAGACCCTGCTGCTGATGACCGCGATCACCCTGATCCCGTCGATGCTGCTGGTGCTGACCTCGTTCACCCGCATCATCATCGTGCTGGGCCTGCTGCGCCAGGCGCTGGGCACCGGCCAGACGCCGTCCAACCAGGTGCTGCTGGGTCTGGCCCTGTTCCTCACCGCAATGGTGATGATGCCGACCTGGGACAAGGCGTGGAGCGCGGGCATGGCGCCCTACCTCAACGGCGACATCGACTTCCAGACCGCATGGACGCTGACCACGCAGCCACTGCGCGGCTTCATGCTGGCGCAGATCCGCGAGACCGACCTGATGACCTTTGCCGGCATCGCCGGGCATGGCACCTACGCCAGCCCCGACGCGATCCCGTTCCCGGTGCTGGTCGCTTCGTTCGTCACCAGTGAACTGAAGACCGCCTTCGAGATCGGATTCCTGATCTTCATCCCGTTCGTGATCATCGACCTGGTCGTTGCCAGCGTGCTGATGTCGATGGGCATGATGATGCTGTCGCCGATGCTGGTCTCGGCGCCCTTCAAGATCCTGCTGTTCGTGCTGGTCGATGGCTGGGTGCTGACCGTGGGTACGTTGGCGGCGAGCTTCAATCCGGCCTGATATCCCCCGTAACGCGCAGTCGAGCAGGGCTCGACTCTACATGAGCAGATGGAACCCGAATGTCTCCCGAACTTGCCCTGACTGAACTGCGTGGCGGCCTGATCACCGTATTGTGGGTGGCCGGCCCGCTGCTGCTCACCGTACTGGTGGTGGGCGTGGTGGTTGGTGTCGTGCAGGCCGCGACCCAGCTCAACGAACCGACCATCGCCTTCGTCGCCAAGGCGGCAGCGCTGACCGCAGTGCTGTTCGCGCTGGGCAGCCTGCTGATCGGCCACCTGGTTGAATTCACCACGCTGCTGTTCCAGCGCATCCCACACCTGATCGGCTAGGGCACGCGCTTCGATGGACGCCGCGACACAGATGGCGGCCGACGGCCTGCAGGCCTTCGGCATGATCGGCACGGTGCTGTGGACCATGCTGCGCATCGGCGCAGTGGCCATGGCCATGCCCATGGTCGGCACGCGTGCGGTGCCATCGCGGGTGCGCGTGGTGCTGGCCGGCACCCTGGCCATCGCACTGGCCCCGCTGCTCCCCCCGGTACCGGACTGGACCGGCTTCGACGCGGCTACGGTGCTGACCATTGCCCGTGAACTGGCCATTGGCGTATCCATCGGCTTCATGCTGCGGTTGGTGTTCGAAGCCGGCGCGATGGCCGGCGAACTGATCGCGCAGGGCACCGGCCTGGCCTTCGCGCAGATGAGCGATCCGCTGCGCGGTGGTACCTCCGGCGTGATCGGACAGTGGTTCTACCTGCTGTTCGGGCTGCTGTTCTTCACCGCCAACGGCCACCTGGCTTTGATCTCGCTGCTGGTGGACAGCTATCGCGCGCTGCCGATTGGCGCCCCGCTGCCGGATCCCCATGCCTTCTTCAGCATCGCCCCGACCTTCCTGCTGACCGTGCTGCGCGGCGCGCTGAGCCTGGCCATCCCGCTGACCGTGGCGATGTTGGCGGTGAATCTGGCCTTCGGTGTCCTGGCGCGTGCCGCGCCTGCGCTGAACCCGATCCAGCTGGGCCTGCCGGTTTCGCTGCTGCTGGGCCTGTTCCTCCTGGCGCTGCTGGCCGGGGAAATGGGGCCGCCGGTACAGCGCCTGTTCGACGCCGCCTTCCAGGCCGCGGACGCGGTCACACGCTGACCCGGTCGTCACGTTCTACTGCTTGCCATGCATTTGTTTCTGTAGAGCCGAGCCCCTGGTGGGGTTGCTTCGGGAGGCCTGGCAGCCGCGCCAGGGGTCGGGTCTTCAGGGGGGGCATTTTACCGCTTGCCGCGTGTACTACCCCCCGGTCAGCGCGGTACAGTGAAATCGCCGCAAACGGGGGGTTGGCGCACCGGGGCCACGCCCCGTAGCGTTTGCCTGCGGCAAGTATGGCCGACCGTGGTTTTCGTCGACACGGACGTCCGGGCGTCTTAAGA